>JAUPVS010000014.1 GCA_030916945.1 Patescibacteria group bacterium | reverse complement strand
TCGGCTCATCTCATCCTGGGGCTGGAGCAGGTCCCAAGGGTCCGGCTGTTCGCCGGTTAAAGAGGTACGTGAGCTGGGTTCAGAACGTCGTGAGACAGTTCGGTTTATATCCGCTGTGGACGTCAGGAAATTTGAGAATAGCTGTCCCTAGTACGAGAGGACCGGGATGGACGCACCGCTGGTGTACCAATTGTCATACCAATGGCATGGTTGGGTAGCTACGTGCGGACCGGATAAGCGCTGAAAGCATATTAAGCGCGAAGCCGCATTCAAGATTAGATTTCCCTATGATCTCCCTGAAAGACGATCAGGTTGATAGGCGCAAGGTGTAAGCACGGTAACGTGTTCAGCCGAAGCGTACTAATAGAGACATTGACTTTTTATGAACCATGAGAGAAATCTCATTTATGGGATTGACCTCATGGTAGTACAATTTGACTAGTTATTGGTGTATATCAGATGATAACACTGTAGCTTGCACGTTTATTTTTAACGACATCTTTCAATGCAATTAAGCAATTTTGGCGCACCGTGGAACCATCATGGACATCAATAGATTGTATCTCTTACAGGGGTAGAATCGCTTTGGTGCCCATGGCGTGAGGGAAACACCTGTTCCCATACCGAACACAGTAGTTAAGCCTCACAGCGGTTACAATACTTGGGGGTTCACCCCTGGGAAAATAGCACGGTGCCAAATTATAGAAATAAGAGTCCGAATAGGACTCTTTTTCTTTTTAGAGCTGTTTGGTTAGGTCGTTGTGTTGCTGCCAGAGCCCATGTCGCTTCACCTGGGCCTCTATGACCTCGAAGTCGGCTTCCAGGAAGTCTATTCGTTCGTCGTGTCCGTCAACACGTCGTTCGAGCCTGTCGAAGCGGGCATCCATATGCTCGATTAGGTTGGTGAACATGTCGTTAATCTGTCCAACCAAGGACTTTTCAAAAGACTTCTCAAACTTCTTAAAGGCTTGGTCCAGTCGCATGTCTAGCATGGAGACAGTTACGTAGGGGTCGTTAGGGTTTTCGTTGGGCATGAACACAGTTTATCGGTAGGCAACAGCAGAGGTCAAAAATAATTAACTTTTCATTAACCACCAGCGTAATCATTGACATAAGCAATACTACGTGATATCATAAGCGTAATTCGGTAAGCGAACAGAGGGTCCCTATAACAGGGGATCCTTTTGTTTTCTTACGGAGTGGTATTCGAGCGGTGGGACCAAAGCAATTAACAGGGAGGCTATAACATGGCTGGAACTAAAGATGGTGGCAAAGCTGCTGCTTCAACAAACAAGACTAAGTACGGTCCAGACTTTTACGCCAAGATCGGCGCAATGGGTGGTAAGAAGGGTCGCACCGGCGGCTTTTACGCCAACCGTGAACTAGCTCGCTTGGCAGGTGCCAAGGGTGGCCGCATTTCACGCCGCACTAAAAAGACTGCCTAAGTAACCCTTAGAGCAAGCTTGGAACAGTCCTCTTACGAGAGGGCTGTTTCTTTTTGGAGCAAACGGTAAGGTCGGCACAGTTTAGAACGTGAAACGCGCCACTGAGTATTGCAATTATAACAACAATAAGTGTGCATATCCCTCTGTAAGCTGGTAATCGTGCACTTAGGGCAGGCACTACGTTGATGCAGCCAGTCGCGATAGGTGTCGAGGCAGTCCTGAATATGATCAACATCGATGGAGTGGCCGTACTTCTTGCCGAGATGAGCGGCTTTGTCCCAGGCGGCGGCCTCGAGCTTAACCAGTTCAAAGTCACTTTGGTAAGTTGTGTGGCCAAGTAAGGCATGACCCATTTCGTGTAAAAGAGACCAAACAGCCTTGGTGGCGTCTTCTAGTTTGTGGGGGTAATGGACGGTTTGCTTGCGGGACGACCACGAAAAGGTCTCGCCAGCAGCAAAGCTAACCTGGGGGAAATCTTTCTGGAGGTTACTAAGCAGTTTTTCCATGGCTTTGCTTGATTAGGTAGTAACAGCCGTAGACAACAGCGTGTTCGGGGTGAGCGGCCGGTCGCAAGGGCGGTATTTTAAAAAAGTCGGTCTGGTGTTGTTTAAGTTCGGCTTCTAGTAAGGTGCCGAAACGATCAAAGTGCGAACCAACACCGCCACCAATAATAACAACATCAGCTGGCACCAAGCCAACTAGCTCCAGAATGCCGAGGCTAAAAGCCTGAGAAATTTCCGCCCAGATAGCCGGATCGGTAATTTCGGAAGCGCGTTTGCCATAACGCTTTACAATGGCCGTACCAGAAGCAAAATCTTCCCAGGATTGAACTTTATCCTGGTATTCGATCATCATGCCGCGACCGCCACGATCGCCCATTGCCGTATCAATAACACCATCTGCGATATATGTAATGCCAATTCCCGTACCAATGGTTACAAAAAGCACATGCTTAAAATCGTCGATGACGTTCATTGCCTCAGCCAGCCCGCCGGCTTTGGCGTCATTTTCAATTACAAAAGAGCAGCCAAAGATTGCTTCAAGGTCGGCTTGAATCGTCTCGTTCCGCCAGGGCAAATTGCCGCACGAAACTAGAACATTATTAGCTCGGTCAATGATGCCGGCCACGCCAGCTGCCCCAGCCTCGAATTTCTTGGTCTCTAAAGTTGCAGCTTGAGCGCGCAAGTCTTCTAAGAATTGCTGGTAATTATCGGCGGTCGGGAACTTAACAACCTGACCCAACTGGCCGGTTTCGTCTAAAACGGCTACCAGCGTCTTGGTACCCCCAACATCAATCCCCATGTACATGTTCAGTAGTATAAACTCTAAACCCGAATATCGAAATACTAAATCCGCGAGGCAATTTAGTATTTAGTCATTAGAATTTAGAGCTTTGACTTTAAGAGGTACAACAGATATAATGAACCTAATCTTGTTGGCGGAACACCACCTAACCGACAGAAATATTTTCCAAGGAGGAATAGGCATTCATGCCAAAGAATACATTAACTATGGATGAGCTGCTGGCGTCGAACGACGTACAACAGATCAAAACCGGCGACGTTATCGAAGCTACCGTTACCTCTGTTAAAAAGCACGAGGTTTGGGTAGATTTGGGCGCCAACGGATTGGGCGTTATCATGCGCCGCGAGGTCGGTTACGGCCAAAAACTAGAAGAGGGTAAGCCAGTTACGGTCAGTGTAATTGACCCAGAAATGGACGAGGGCTACGCGCTACTTAGTATGCGTCGCGCTGCTAAAGATCGTGGTTGGGACGAACTGCAACGCGTCTTTGACGCTGGTGAAACTATCGAAGTGGTCGCTTACGACGCGAACCGCGGTGGTTTGCTGGTGGAACTAGAAGGCATTCGTGGCTTCTTGCCAGTATCACAGTTGTCAGCCGGTCACTACCCACGGGTATCTGGTGCCGACAAGGACGAAATTCTACAGAAGTTAAACGCTTTGACCAACCAGCCGCTACGGGTCCGCATCTTGGACATCAGTCGCAAGGAAAACAAGCTGATCTTCTCTGAAAAAGAAGCTCTTAAAGACGACATGCAAGCTCGCTTCTCGGAGCTTAAGGTTGGTGACGCCGTTAAGGGTGTCGTGACTGGTGTAATCGACTTTGGTGCCTTCGTAAACATCGACGGTATCGAAGGTCTGATTCACATCTCGGAAATCTCATGGGAACGGGTCGAGAATCCTCGCCAGTACCTCAAGGTTGGCGATGATGTCGAAGCTAAGATCATCTCGATCGACAAGGATCGTTTGAGCCTGAGCTTGAAGCAGATGCAAGAAGATCCTTGGCTTAAAGAAGTTAAAGCCTTCAACAAGGGCGATGTTGTCGAGGGTAAGGTGACGCGAATCACACCATTTGGTGCTTTCGTGCAGCTGAGTGCCTCGGTAGAAGCTCTGGTTCACGTTTCCGAAATGGGCGACGGTGACGATGCTGCCAACCCCGAAGAAGTCTTCCGTTTGAACGAGAAGAAAGAATTCAAGGTGTTGGATATTGATACCGACAACCGCAAAATCGCTTTAAGTCTTAAAGAAGCCAAAAAGCCGAAATCTGAAAAAGCTAAATCCTAAAACTATGTAAGCATCAACTGGAAAGGAGTGCGTTATGGCTGTAAAAACCATTGAAGTAGAAGACAACGTTACCGTCGGCGCACTCGCTGACCAGTTAATGATTCCGGCTACCAAGCTAATTGCCGAACTGTTTAAGAACGGCATCATGGCCACCATTAACGAGCGTATCGACTTTGATACCGCTCAGATTATGGTTGGCGAGCTAGGTATGGAAGTCGAGCTAGTTAAGAAAGTCGTAGAAGAGGCGCCAATTAAGCGCCCAGCGGCCGTTGTTAGCGATAAGGCTCAGTCACGCCCACCGGTGGTGGCAGTGATGGGTCACGTTGACCACGGTAAAACCTCTTTGCTCGACGCTATTCGTGGCGCCGAAGTTGCCAAGGGCGAAGCTGGCGGTATTACTCAGCACATTTCGGCCTACAAGGTGACCCACGGCGACCGCAGCATTACTTTGCTGGATACCCCTGGTCACGAGGCCTTTGCGGCCTTGCGTGAACACGGTGCCCAGCTGACTGATTTGGTGATTATCGTGGTGGCGGCCGATGACGGTATTAAGCCACAAACCCTCGAAGCCATCCGATTTGCCCGCAAAGCTGGCGTTAAGATGGTAATTGCCATTAACAAGATCGACAAAGAAGGCGCCGATGTTAACCGCATTAAGCAGCAGCTATCAGAAAACGATCTGTTAATCGAAGAGTGGGGCGGTGACGTTATTACCGTTGAAGTGTCGGCTAAAACCAAGCAGAACATCGACCAATTGCTAGACATGGTCTTCTTGGTTTCTGACGTTGAAGAGCTTAAGGCCGACTTTGATGGCCCAGCTCACGGCTTGATCATCGAAGCTCACATGGAACAGGGACGAGGCCCGGTGGCCGAAGCTCTAGTAACCCAAGGTACCCTTAAGCCGGGTGACTTTGTAGTGGCCGGCGCCGCCTACGGTAAGATCCGTAACCTTGATGGTACCAACAAGCAACCAATCACCGAAGCCACGCCGTCGACCCCAGTCGTGATGAGTGGTTTTAAAGAGTTGCCCGAATTTGGTGATGAGTTTATCGTGGTGGCTAATGAAAAAGACGCTCGTGCTGCCGTCGAAGTTGCCAAGCAGAACCAAAAGAATAACAGTAGTCAGCAGATGAGTAGCGGCGAATTGCTGCGGGTCATTAACCGTAGTAACGAGCTACAAGAATTAAATATTATTGTTAAAGCCGACGTACAGGGCTCATTGACCTCTGTTATCGACAGCCTTAAGACCTTGGATACCGAAGAAGTTGCCATTCGTGTGGTTGGTTCTGGTGTTGGCGCCGTTAACGACAACGATGCCCATCTGGCCCACACCAGCGGTGCCATCATCTACGGCTTTAACGTATCAGTTCCAAACAACATCAAACAGATTGCCGCCCGCGACAAGATTAGCATCCGCCTCTTCCACATTATTTACGAACTGATCGATGACGCCAAAGATGCTCTTAGCAAGATGCTACGACCAGAAATCGTCGAAACCGAACTGGGCCGACTAATTGTTAAGGGAGTCTTTAATACCACCAAGACCGAAGTTATTTGTGGCGGTGAAGTCACCAAGGGTAAGCTAGAAGTGCCAGCCTTAGCCCGTGTTATGCGTGGTAACGAGGTGTTGGCCGAAGTGGAAGTAACCAACCTGAAGCGTGGTCCGCAGGACGCCAAAGAAGTTGTCGAAGGTGAAATGTGTGGCATGAACCTTAAGACCACCTCGCGCCTATTACTCGAAGAAGGTGACAAAATCGAATTATTCCGCCGCGAAACGGTGATGCGCCAACTCTAAGGAGCTCCTATGGACATGCCGCCCGACACCAATCCGCCGCTGTCACTCAAAGAAATCATCGAGCAACGCCAACAAGAGGCGGCTCAGCAACCTGCCAAATTGCCCTATAGTAAAGCTATCCGTAACGGCGCCGTCGCCGGGGTGGCTTTTATGCTATTAATTGGACTAATTTTGCTAGTCATAAATTGGGTCGAGTAGGGTACAATAAACGCTAAAGGAGCCTTAACGTATGTTTAAACTAGACGACAACTTACTTCACGAACTTGGCCTCGGTAGCCTGCCGCCTTCCGAAAAGAACAACATGCTCAATCATATCTACCAAACGCTCGAAATGCGCGTTGGTATGACATTGGCACAACAGATGTCCGAAGACCAGCTCAAAGAGTTCGAAACCTTTATCGACGGTAATGACGAAGCCGGCGCCCTAAAATGGCTCGAAACTAACTTCCCGAACTACAAACAGGTCGTGGCCCAGGAACTAGACAAGCTTAAGGCCGAAATTAAAGCGGCTGCGCCGCAGATTCTGGCCAGCGTCCAGCAACAACTGGCCCAAATGCCCCAGCCACCCCAACCGATGGCAGCACCCCAGCCTCAGCCTTATCAACAGCCGCCGGTCGCTCCGCAGGCCCCAGCCTATCCGCAACCCCAAATGCCACCGGCACCGGCTCCAGTACCGCCCGCCAACGACCAAAACGGAGCACCCCAGTACTAGACAAAAAACACTTTTGAGTGTATAATATGTGACAATGAGTGAATTGGTTGTTGCCACCGCTTGTAGTGTTGATCTTGCGCCTTTCGCGCGAGCTAATAACTATGTTGTTGAGGTTGATCCAGCTATCTGTGAGGCGACCCTGGCTAGAATGCCCGGTTCGGCTGAATCGAAGGGTAGCGTCTTAGTTAGGGCGGTATTAGTGCAAAGATATGGTGATTGGGTAGAAGATGGTAGCATTGTTTGGGAAGAAGACAGGTCACCAGGGGTGATTAGTGATTACCAGGTTGATATTGGAGTTGGTTCAGTCGTAAGGGGTAGAACTTGGCTATCTAGAATAAAATATGTTCCCCGCGATGATAAAGACATTAGAGAAACGGTCGCCCACGAATTTCGCCACTTAATTGATATGACGAACGGTTCCATGGATGGTGTTGAAGAACCCGATAGCCCGTTTTTTGGCCCAGATGTCTCTGAGGAGGAAGTAGAGCACTACGAAACTAACAATCTGTTCGAGCAGCGTGCTCGTGAAGCTGCCGATCAAGTCGACGAGTACCTGCCGCCAGATTCATTGTCACCAGTTAGACTAGTCCTGAGAAAGTAAATTCCCATAACCGGCTAAGAAGGCTTCGGCCGTCATTTCGGCCTTTCCAGCTGGTTTTAGCTTTTTGATGGCCAAAGACTGCTCAGCAGTGCCAATAATCAATTGCTTGCCCTCTACGACGGTCTGAGCGGGCTTATGAGTGGCCTCGACAACGCTGGCTTGGGTTATAACGATTTCCTTGCCGCCTAGTGTGGTGCGACTCTTGGGCCAGCCTTGGTAGGCGCGGATTTCGCGTTCTATCTGTTGAGCCGGTTTGTTCCAGTCAATAATGCCATCATCCTTGGTGAGCTTGCGCGAATAACTGGCAGTCCTGCTGGGAGCCATGGTTACTTCTTCTTGCGGGGCGGGGTCGACTTTTCCTTCTAGGTACAGAGGTAGAACTTGAGCTAAGGTTTGGTCGCTAAGCTGAATTAGATCTTCGGTTAGTTGCGGGGTGGTGATATCGTCGGGTAGGTCGTAAGGGGCTTGAGCCAACAGGGGCCCTTCGTCCATGGCCGCCACAATTAGCATCAGGCTGACACCGGTCTGTTTTTGACCACTCAGGACGCTAAAAGTTATCGGGTCAGCGCCACGCCACTCTGGTAGGAGCGAAAAGTGGCTGTTAACAATGCCGTAAGGGAAGAAGTCGATAACGTCTTGGGCGATGATGATACCGTAATCGATAACCACACCAACCGAGCTGGTCACTGGTTTTTTGGCAAAAAGAGCCGATAGCTCCTGCTTATTGGCTGGTGTAAAAGTCTTAATACCTAGCCTGTCGCAGAGCTCTAGAACCGGCACTGAACCACGATGGTGTTCAGCCCGTGGCTTGGTAATAACAGCTTCGATAATAAAGTGTTCAGTTAAAAGCTCTAAGGAGCGAGCCGCAACCGGGCCGCTACCAAAGAAGACTATTGTCTTTGACGTCTTTGTCATAGTCGAGAGCCTCCAGTTTGCCGTCTTTATTTAAGCGATAAAAGGCCTCGGGGTTGTCTTTGATGTGGTCGATAAAGACAATTCCTTTGGTATGATCAATTTCATGCTGGAAGACGCGGGCCAAAAAACCGGTGGCAGTGGTGCGGAACTCGCGGCCGTTAATATCCAAGGCTTTGACGCGAACTTTGTTGTAACGTTTAACTTTGCCGTAGACATCTTTGATGCTTAAACAGCCCTCGTAATCTTCGACCAGCTCGCCTTCGTGCTTGGTTATCTCGGGGTTTATAAAAACCTGAAAGGAGCGATCATTCTTGTCGTTAAAATTACTACGAATAACCACCACGCGGTACATTTGGTCGATTTGCACGGCCGCTAAAGCCACACCAACTTCATGTTCACGGCTGTCTTCCCAGTCCAAAGTGGCGGCTTCCATATTAGCAATTAGCTGAACAATTTCTGGGGTCACCAAGCCAACTTTCTGTGATCTTTGACGCAAGTGGTCGTTCGGCAGGGTAATAATACTGTCTTTAGGAGTGCTCATTAAGGCAATTATATCAGATGAGTACTGTGTTCGTAACTTCTTACTGCGGCTTCGACCTCAGGGGTCTGCAGATGCAGTAAGAAGTTACGAACACAAGCCATTGATATAATCCGCTCAATTCTTGGGAGTGCCTCTGTATAGGCTAAGACTGCATCCGCAACCCTTGAGGTGAGGACTTCTGTAGTCTTAGCCTATACAGAGGCGCTAGAGGAGGTTGAGCGGATCTAAATCGTGGGTCCAGTTTGTCGGGAGCAAGGGGATGACTTTTAACAGTTCGCCGCGGTCTTTGGCTTTGACGACCAGTTGCCAGTGGTACTTGCCACCGATCTTTTCGTAGAAGCTGGGGGTTGGACCGACAACTTCTATCCGCAAGCCAGCCCGCAACAGATTATCGGCTAGTTTTTCGGCGGCCGTCTGGGCGCTTTTGGGGGTGGCCCGGCCGCAGCTCAGTTTTAAGCAGTGGTAGAAGGGCGGAAAGCCGTAGGTTTTTCTTTCTTTAGTCTGTTGTTCATAGAATGTCGTCCAGTCCTGAGTGATGGCCGCTTGAATAGCTGTTCCTTTGGGTGAGTAGCTCTGAATAACGACTGTTCCGGCTTTATGCCCGCGGCCAACCCGGCCGATCACCTGGGTTAGTAGCTGGTAAGTCTGTTCTTCGGCGGTATAGTCGGGAAAGTACAGGCCACTGTCGGCCACCACCACGCCGACGACTGTTAAGCCTGGTAAATCGAGCCCTTTGGCCAGCATTTGCGTACCGACTAAAATGTCGACCTGACCATCGAGGACGGCTTGATAGTGTTGGTCGAGCCGCTCTGCCTTGAGGTTATCGGTGTCAAAGCGCTGGACGCGCGCGCCCGGAAAGACCTTCTTTAGTTCTTCGGTCAGTGATTTAGTGCCAACTCCTTTAAAGATGAGTTCCGTGCCGCTGCAGGCGGGGCAGCTGCTAGGGACACTCTGGGTGTGGCCGCAGGTGTGGCAGCGCAAGCGGTGTTTGTCGGCATGAAAGGTCAGGGGTAGGTCGCAGTTGGGGCAGGTGGCCTGCCAACCGCAGGTCTGGCAAAGTACCAACCGGGCCGTGCCACGGCGGTTGAGCATGACCAGACTTTGTTCGCCGCGGTCCAAAGACTTCTGAATTGCCGTGAGCAAGGTGTTCGACAAGTGAGGGTGCTTGGTGAACTGGGTACGGTCTTTGAGGTCAATCAGTTCAATCTTCTTTTCGGTTTCGCTACCAGCCGGCTTATCAGTTAGTCGAACAATCGGAATCTGTTTAGCTTGGGCCAGGGCGTATTCGCTAACAGCCGGTGTGGCCGTGCCCAGAACAAGCTGCCCCTGATGTAGCTGGGCTAGCCTAGAGCCCACTCGCAGAGCCTGGTAATAGGGCAAAGAATCTTGCTTGTAGGCGTGATCATGGGCTTCGTCGACGACAATAAGACCCAAGTTACGGATAGGAGTGAACAGCGCGGAGCGCGGGCCGATCACTACAAGTGGGCCGCTGGCTTGGAGAATTTGCAGCCAGGCCGTTCGCCGTTCGGCCGGGGTAAGGCCAGAGTGTATAACCACCACTGGGCAGTCCACCGCCTGACGGACGCGCTCCTCAAGCTGAGGGGTAAGGCCGATTTCGGGCGTTAACAGCAAGACCGAACGACCCTTGTTTAGCTGTTGGCGAGCTAGTTCTAGATATAAGCGCGTCTTACCGCTACCGGTGTCGCCGTGTAAGAGGGCGGCCGGTTTGTCTTTTAAGGTGGCGAAGGCGTGGGTTTGTTCGCTGGTAAGGGGCGGCAGGGGTTGGGCTGGGCTGGCTGGCGCCAGGGTTCCGGCCGTAATATCGCGTTTGCGCACCAAGCTACTAGGCAACAGGAGTTGGGCGTAGATTCCCAAAGGTGCTGGGTAGTAGCTGCGTAGCCAATCGACGAGTTGCAGTGTTGGTGCTGGGATGGCCTGCGGCAAGATCAATTTATCGATCGGTTTTGTTGTAAATGTAGGTTGGCTGACCTTTTTTAGAACGACGCCGACCAGTGGTTTGCCACGCAAAGTCAGGGCCACGACGCTACCCCTGGCCAGACTATCGTCACAGTGGTAGGTCAGGGCTTCTTTGCCGTGAAAAGACGGTGAACTGACTAACACCTCGTAGAAGTTCATACCTCTATTATAATGAAATTTCAGAAAAACTAATGTTGTAAAGTCTGGACCATGCGTTTATAATTTACGTTGTTCTTATAACAATAAAGCTTATGTTGGATGTATTTATAACCTCTCGAGTGCGACGCAAAATCATTGTGGTTTATGCTAAGTACCCTGATTTCAAGACCCACGTACGGGGTTTAGCTAAGCTTATTAAAGAAGATGCTGGTAACATTCAGCGCGAACTAAAGCGCCTCGAAAAGATTGGCTTCTTAATTTCCGAGAAGCAGGGTAACACCAAGATCTACCACACCAACAAGCACTTCCCAATCTTTAAAGAATTGCAAAGTATCGTGTTAAAATCGCAACGCTTGAACCAAAAGCGACAAAGTTCTTGAAAATTTATCCCTGTTAGGCTATAATTCACTGCAATGATACAAGTAACCCGCAAAGATTCGAAAGAATCGCTCGAAAACCTGCTACGCCGCTTTAACCGTAAAGTGCAGCAATCTGGCGTATTGGCCACTGTAAAGATGAACCAACGCTTCGAAAAGCCGATCAGCAAACGTGACCGCCGTGAAAAAGCGATTATCCGTAAGCAGCGCAAGAACCTCAAGGTTAAAAAGCTCAAACTGGGTATTAAGTAAAACTCCAGTACTCGGCACATATTGCCGTTGCTAGCTCCGATACTCGCGCAGCGTATATCAAATACGCTTTGCTCCGTTTCTCGCTAGCGCCAACAATCTGCACTCGAGTATGAAGTTTTAAAATATGGCTTTACTCTGGTAAGATAAAATTGAAATGAGCTTGAAACAACAAATAGATCAGGATTTGAAAGCGGCCATGTTGGCCGGTGAAACCCAGACGGTCACGGTGTTACGTGGTCTTAAGGGGGCGGTTTTGAATGTTGAAATTCAAAAGGGTAGCCGTGAACAGGGCTTGAACGACGACGAGATGCTGGCTGTCTTGGCTAAAGAAGCCAAGAAGCGCCAAGAGAGCGCTGATATGTATACCCAAGGCGATAGCCCAGAGCGGGCCACCGCCGAACTAGAAGAGAAGGCGATTATCGAAAAGTATTTGCCTAAACAGATGAGCGATGAGGATTTGGCGTCAGCCGTTGACAAAGCTATTGCTGACACCGGTGCGGCCGGACCGCAAGCCATGGGCCAGGTGATTGGTGCTGTTAAGCAACAGGTTGGCGGCCAAGCTGATGGTGCTCGTATCGCCCAGCTAGTAAAGGAAAAGTTAGCATGATTCTATTTATGGGCGTGGCCGGAAGTGGCAAGAGCTCCCAAGGTCGTCAGTTAGCTGACGAGCGGGCCCTGCCATGGCTGTCGACCGGTGAATTCTTGCGCATGCTAATTTCGGGTGACCGACGGCGTGACATGGTGGCCGGTAAGCTACTGGACGACCAGGATATCATTTCTTTAGTCCAAAAGATTTTTACAGTGGTTAATACTGATGACGAATTCATTCTAGACGGTTTCCCGCGTACCGTTGCTCAAGCTGACTGGCTATTGAACCAGGTAAAGCATGGTCAGCTCAACATTTCGGCCGTAATTCATCTTGAAGCGTCTAAAGAAGTGGTCACCAAGCGTTTATTAAGCCGTGGTCGCCAAGACGACACCGAAACGGCGATCCGCGAACGTTTTGAAGAATATGAACAAACGATTAAGCCGATTTTAGAGCACTTTAAAGAGGCTGGCATCAAGATTATCGATGTTAATGCTGACCAGCCGGTGTCTCAAGTCCACGAACTTATCGGCAAAGCTCTCGACCAGGCGTAAACAGTGATGATGAACAAAGTTAAGACAGACGCCGAGATCGCGGCCATGCGCACTGGTGGCAAGATGCTAGCAACAGTTCTTGAAACCTTGCGCCAACAGATTAAAGCCGGCATGACCACCAAGGAATTGGCTGATATTGCCCGCAGTAAGATTGCCGAACTAGGCGGTGAACCGACTATTCTTGGCTACCAGGGCTTCCCAGATGTCATCTGCATATCTGTTAACGACGAAGTTGTGCACGGCATCCCGTCCGATAAACGAGTTTTAGCTAACGGCGATGTGGTCGGCCTCGATTTTTGCGTGACCTACCAAGGGATGATCACCGATGCGGCGATTACTGTAATTGTTGGTAACGGCGGTGATGAGAAGATTAAGCAGCTGTTGCGGGATACCCAAGAAGCTCTGTTAACTGGTATAGAACGACTCCATGACGGTGTCCGGGTTGGTGATATTGGTTCGGCTATCGAGGCTCAGCTCGATAAGAAGGGTTATGGCATTGTACGTGATCTGGTGGGGCACGGTGTTGGTCATAATATGCATGAAGACCCTAACATACCTAACTACGGCCGCCCGGGCAGTGGCCCAGCCCTGCAAGCCGGTATGACTATCGCTATCGAGCCGATGGTAACGCTGGGCACTGACGATGTAGTAATTGCCGACGACGGTTGGACCATCCAAACGCGCGATGGCTCAATCTCGGCTCATTTTGAACACACCGTGCTCGTCACCAAAGACGGCTACGAGATCCTAACTAAACTCTAAGCACGAATATCTAAATCCTAAGGTTGGGGCAGTTAAAGAGCCGTGTCTTCCGCAGCGCAGCGAGGACTCACGGCGATTAACTTGCCAGCAGAACCTTAGGATTTAGAGTTTCCTCAATCATGTTTAGCTTGCCGTGAGTAGAGGATAAGCGCTATACTGCCTGCATGCGTGAATCTTCACCAAGCCATTTTATTGGTCTTGATATTGGTACCAGCACGGTTCGCTGTGTGATTGGCATGCTCGAAGACGGCGGCAAGCTGGCTGTTATTGGTCAGGGTAGTTCGCCGAACATCGGCATGCGTAAGGGCGCCATTGTTCATATTGATGATGTCATCGAATCAGTTGCCCAGGCGGTTACTGAGGCCGAGCGCTTATCGGGAGTGCAAGTTCACCGAGCCACCGTGAACATCAATGGCTCACATGTGAACGGTATGAACTCTAAGGGTGTGATTGCAATCAGCGCGGCTAACCGCGAAATCACTCACGATGACCGTTTGCGCGTCGAAGAAGCCGCAACCATTGTAAAATTACCACCAAACCGCGAAATCATTCAGGTTTTCGCCAAGAATTATCGCCTCGATGGCCAAGATAATATTAAAGATCCAGTCGGTATGCGCGGCGTTCGACTAGAGGTCGATACTCATATCGTTACTGCTGCCACGCCTAATATGCGCAGTTTAGACATTGTCTTAGACAAAGCCCATGTCCAAGCCGCTCATCACACTGTTTCCAGCCTAGCGGCTGCCGAAGCGGTGTTAAATCGACAACAAAAGGAAGCTGGCACGGTGTTATTGGATATCGGCGCCGGCACAACCAACCTCGCTGTCATCGAAGATGGCGAAGTCCAGCACGTGGCGGTTATCCCAATTGGTGGTATTCACATTACCAACGATCTAGCGATTGGCCTGAAGACCGAATTAGACGTTGCCGAGGCCGTTAAAGTTCAGTTCGCCACCCTTGGTAAGCACAAAAAGTCGGTCGCTAAGGTGACGGTTAATGAAGTTGAGCACCACTTTGATAACGAAGAAGTCCACATGATTACCGAAGCCCGGGTTGAAGAACTGCTGGAGTACGTCGAAAAGGAACTAAAGAAGATCCAGCGTTCGCAAAAACTACCCGGTGGCGTGGTTATCACCGGTGGCACCGCTAAATTGCCCGGCTTGGCCGAGTTCACCAAAGAAAAACTACAGTTACCAGCTCGCCTCGGCACCCTTCAATCTATTAGCGGCTTGGTCGAACGGGTCGAAGACCCTAGCTACTACACAGCGGTTGGTCTAATGATCCTGGACATGCTCCTGATGCCCCTGGGCGACGGCCGCCAAGCGCCCGACAACTCCAGCGCCGCCGTCATGGGCTTTTTAGATGGCATCATGCGCCGCATTAAAAAGCACTAACGAAACCAGAATATCTAAGCTCTAAAGGCGACAATTTAGTATTTAGAGATTATTTATTAGAGTTTAAACTTGGCTGGACACAAATTTTAATCCAAGGGCGGGCGGCTGCGCACCAAAATGGGTGTGGCTAAGTTTGGTTGAACTCCTTTTTTGGTTGCTGTATACTGCGTTGAGTAAGCGAGAGATGTAAGAAGGGAAACATTCATGCCGCAAGTTGCTCCAGCTATCGAGACTTTTGCCCGAATTAAGGTTGTAGGCGTCGGCGGAGCCGGTGGCGCGGCCGTTAACCGAATGATCGAAGCAGGTGTTGATGGCGTCGAATTCATTGCTGTAAACACTGACGCGCAGGCCCTGCATCACTCTAAAGCCCAAACAAAAATTCATATTGGTAAAGACACTACTCGTGGCCTTGGTGCCGGCGCTGATCCAAGCGTGGGCGAAAAAGCTGCCACTGAATCACGTGACGAGATCGTTAAAGCTCTAGAAGGCGCCGACATGGTGTTCGTTACCTTAGGTGCCGGTGGCGGTACTGGTAGCGGCGCTGGTCACATTGTCGCTAAGGTGGCCGAAGAGCAGGGTGCTTTGGTGGTTGGTTTTGCCACCCGACCATTCGCTTTCGAAGGCGAAAAACGCCGTCGCAACGCCGATGTGGCGATTGCCAACCTGCGTGGATCAGTCGATACGCTCATTACCATCCCTAACGACCGACTTCTCCAGACGATTGACCGTTCAACTCCTTTGTTAGAAGCCTTCAAAGTCGCTGACGATGTCTTAAGACAAGGTGTGCAGGGTATTTCTGACCTAATTACCGTTCACGGTCTAATCAACCTCGACTTTGCCGATGTTAAGACGGTTATGAAGAATGCTGGCTCAGCCCTGATGGGAATTGGACGCGCCAGTGGCGAAGACCGAGCCGTTAAAGCTGCTCAGCAGGCGATTGAGTCACCATTGCTCGAGATCTCGATCGATGGCGCCCGCGGCATTCTGTTTAATGTCATCGGTGGTAACGACATCTCGATGCATGAAATTAACACTGCCGCCGAGACTATTACCAATGCGGCTGACCCTGATGCCAACATCATCTTTGGTGCTACTATCAACCCAGATGTTGACGGTGAGATCATTATTACAGTGGTAGCCACTGGATTTGATGACACCTACTATGCCAATCGCCAGATCAAGGGCAAAGACTTGGTAAAAATGGCCGCCGAAGAAGAGGCTAATGATGAACCTGTCACACCACCAAACGCCAAGGACATGGATAACATCGATATGGATCTGACCGAAGCGCCTCAACAACTGACTGGTGCCGAAGAGTTTCATGCCGAACCAAGCGTGCCTAACATCTGGACGCTGGATCATGAAGACGACAAGAAGCCCGACGTGGCCGAATCAGCCGAGCATGATTCCGAAGAGGAACGTGCCATGGACGAGCCATCTTTTTTGAAACGTTTACGCAATAAGCGCAAGAACAAGTCAGAAAAAACAGATAAAACTGACTAGTTTTGTACTAAATTTTACACCAAACTAATCCTTGCAAAGCACTACACATGGGGCTATCATAATAACTACAAGCGCTATATGTAGGGGTAACAAAAGCCGTCATACATCGCTCGCACGTTCAGAAACAAACAGTCAAGCAACGTAAAATTCAAAGAACAACAGAGGTGTAAAAACCGTTACGGAGTATACATAAAGTATTCAACCCGACGGGGGTTCTAAGAGGCACTGCGTTAAAGGACTGTAAAAAGGGAACAAGGGAAGGGAGACTGTATAGCATGAAATGCAATCAGTGCCATCACCCAGATACTAAAGTGATAGAATCACGCGATGTTGCCGACAGTAGTGCCATCCGGCGCCGCCGCCAGTGTAACGAGTGTGGTTATCGCTTTACAACGTATGAGCGTCTCGAGCGACCACAGTTGATTGTCATCAAAAATAATGGTGATCGCGAGCTGTTCAGTCGTGACAAGTTGCTCAGCGGTCTGTATCGGGCTTGCGAAAAGACCCCCATCACAACCGTTCAATTAGAACGCGTGGTAACCGATATCGAAAACCAGCTCTATGCTTGTGGCGACATCGAAATACCATCGCAGAAGATTGGTCAGCTCGTTATGGAACATCTAGCCGCACTCGATGAGGTAGCCTACGTCCGCTTTGCCAGTGTCTACCGACGCTTCAAAGATATTGCCGGGTTCGAAAAAGAACTTTCGCAGATACGGGACTTAAAGGCAGCAAAAACCAAACAATCATAAAACTAAAACAAAACCCAAATTATGTGTGAGGGTAAAAAACTAGGGGGAGAAACGAAATGGGACAAACAACCAGCTTAGGAATGGCGCGGCTCTTTACAAAGCCTAAGTCAAAGGCCTACGACCAGTTAAAATGGGTCAAACGCGACTCAGTCATCACTAATCCGATGACCAGTAAACCAGTGTTCGAGCAACTCGGGGTAGAGTTTCCCGAAGGCTGGTCACAGAACTCAATTAACATTGTGGCTCAAAAGTACTTTACCGGTACGCCCGGTACAGCCGAACGTGAAGACTCTTTGCGTAAGCTGATTGACCGCGTGGCCGACACAGTTACCCGACAGGGTCTACAAGAAGGCTACTTCGAGTCCGATACCGAAGCCGAAGACTTCCGTGAAGAGCTCAAGTACATTTTAGCTACTCAGCGAGCGGCCTTTAACTCGCCAGTCTGGTTTAATATCGGTGCACCGCACCGTTCACAGCAAGCCAGCGCTTGCTTCATCCTGGGAATCGAAGACACCATGCCAGCCATTTTGAACTGGTACACCGAAGAAGGCATGATCTTTAAGGGTGGTTCTGGTTCGGGTGTTAACCTTAGCCCTGTAAGATCATCAGTTGAGAAATTGGGTGAGAGCGCTGGTACAGCCTCTGGTCCACTGAGCTTTATGCGTGGTGCCGATGCTTCAGCCGGTGCTATTAAGAGTGGTGGTAAGACGCGCCGCGCCGCCAAGATGGTGATTCTGAACGTTGATCACCCTGATGTCGAAGAATTCATCTGGTGCAAAGCTCGCGAAGAGCGCAAGGCCCATGTTCTGCAAGAAGCTGGTTACGATATGAGCCTAGACGGCAAGGATATCTTCTCGGTTCAATACCAAAACGCCAACAACTCAGTTCGTGTTACCGACGAGTTTATGCAAGCTGTACTGGATGACGATGACTACGAGCTAAAAGCCGTTAAGACGGGCAAAGTGGTTAAAACTCTTAAAGCCCGCGAACTATGGCGCCAGATCAACCAGGCTGCCTGGGAATGTGCCGATCCTGGCCTGCAGTTTGATACCACTATTAACCGTTGGCACACGGCGCCTAACGCCGGTCGCATCAACGCCTCTAACCCTTGTAGCGAATACATGCACCTCGACAATTCGGCTTGTAACCTAGCATCGATTAACTTGCTTCGTTACCTGCGCGATGACTTTAGCTTTGATATCGAAGCCTTTAAGCACACCGTCGAAGTAATCTTTACCGCTCAAGAAATTTTGGTTGGCTACTCCGAATACCCAACGGCCAGCATTGGCAAAACAGCTCGGGCCTACCGCGAGCTAGGCATCGGCTACGCCAATTTGGGGGCCCTATTAATGGCGCAAGGCCTTCCATACGACTCAGACGAGGGTCGTGCTCAAGCGGCCGCCATAACGGCTCTATTGACCGGACACGCCTATGCCACTAGCGCCCGGATTGCCCGTCGGGTTGGCCCATTTGCTGGCTTCCGCAAAGACCGCGAAGCCATGCTACGCGTACTTAAGATGCACCGCGAAGAGGTTAGTAACATCGACGCCGGCTCGGTTAGCGAAGAACTGTTGAGTGCCTCGGCCAGTGCCTGGGACGAAGCTGTCGAACTGGGTAGCTTATACGGTGTTCGTAACTCTCAAGCTTCAGTCTTGGCACCAACTGGTACCATCGGTCTGATGATGGACTGCGACACCACTGGTATCGAGCCCGATCTTGGCCTGGTTAAGGTTAAGAAGTTGGTCGGTGGCGGTACCATGCATATTGTTAACCAGACTGTGCCCCGTGCCCTCAAGGCATTAGGCTACTCTAAGAGCGAAGTAGACGACATTATCAGCTACATTGATGTCGAAAAAACAATACTTGGCGCGCCTCATCTCAAGAAAGAGCACGAAAATGTCTTTGCTTGCTCAATGGGCGACAATTCCATCCACTACATGGGACACGTTAAGATGATGGCTGCCGTTCAGCCGTTCCTATCTGGTGCCATTAGTAAAACCGTCAACATGCCCGAAGACGCTACTGTAGAGGACGTCGAAGACTTGCACATCGAAGCCTGGAAGATGGGCCTCAAGGCTGTTGCCATCTACCGCGACAACTGTAAGGTGGCTCAGCCACTATCGATGGCCAAGAAGGCTGGGACCGAAGAGAAAACCACCACGGTGGCCACCTCTACCACTGTTACCGAAGTTGTCGAAACGCTGAACGACAAAATCATAGTCAAAGGGGCAGTGCGCCGCGAAATGCCTAAAGTTCGCACCGCTAAAACCTTCTCCTTCAAGGTAGCCGATAGCAAGGGCTACATGACAGTAGGTGAGTTTGATGATGGCACCCCTGGTGAAATCTTTGTAAACGTCAGCAAACAGGGTTCTACTTTACGAGGTATCCTGGACGCCTTTGCGATCAGCGTCAGTCATGGTCTGCAGTTCGGCGTCCCGCTCAAGGACTACGTGCGCTCAATGATGAGCACATCGTTTGCGCCAGCTGGTATTACCGATGACCCCGACATCCGAACGGCTTCATCGATTATCGACTACATAGCTCGCCGCCTCGGCCTAAGCTATCTGTCCTTCGATGATCGCCTGGAGCTCGGTCTGGCCTCAATCGATGACATGCCCGACGAACAGGTTAGTCTGCTCGAAGAGGTCACGCAGACGCGCCCTTCGGAAGAGGCTGCGCACCGCACCCAAGAAGAGCCGATCCTGACCATTAAAGAGGTTAGGGTGGACGAAGTCGAGACTATCAAGGAACAGGTTAGAACCTCTTCCAAGACTGATGTGCTCGATGACGCTGCTCCAATGTGCTTTAACTGCGGTAATCAGACGCAGCGAGCCGGCAGCTGTTACGTCTGCAGCTCCTGTGGTTCGACTACTGGTTGCTCGTAAGACGGCTCCTAACTAAAACACCAAGCTAAGCGCTCGGCCAAAATAGCCGGGCGTTTTGATTTTGTAAGCGTAATTATGGGCAGAATGATCTATAATGGGTACAAGCATAAGCAGAGATGGGCATGAATATCCGAAGAATCCTAACGGCAGCTATTACTACGATACTTCTACTGGTTGTAATACCAGTTAGTGCCTTGGCTGCAACCTCAACCGCCAAAGGCTACCAGGCAAAAGATACAACAATAATATCGGGTATGGCCGTATCGTTGGAAGATGAATCGACCAGTCCACCATCTGTTAAATTGTCGGCTAGCAACGATGGCAGTAGTTTTGTTGGTATAGTTACAACACTAGACGAGACCCTAGTCACAACGAGTGAAAAAAATAGCAATATTTACGTTGTTACCAATGGCGAAGTCACGGCCTACGTTAGTGATATCAACGGCGAGGTTAAAAAAGACGATCTGCTAGCTTTGTCGCCTCTTAAGGGTGTACTAATGAGAACGGACAAGGATAAAACCAATGCTATTGCCGTTGCTCTGACCGACCAAAGCGTAGCAGAAACAACAACAAAAAGTGTCAGTAACAGTGGTGGAGGTGATACCGAGGTCAAGTTGAACAAAATATCGGTCGACCTAGCGCCTAGTGCCATCGAAAACAACAAAGAAGCCGATTCTTTTCTGGTAGTGCTAGGTAGATCGGTGACCGGCAAGTCAGTTAGTGTCTGGCAGGTCGTTCTGGCCTTCATCATCTTTTTCATCCTCATGGTTGTCGAGGGTAGCATCATCTATGGGGCAATTTACAGTAGTATTGCAGCCTTGGGCAGGAACCCTTTGTCGAAAAACATTGTTCACAAGGAGCTAGTTCAAGTTGTAATTATTGCCCTATTTGTGATGCTGATCGGGCTTGGTGCCATCTACATGGTTTTGTGGTCATAAAATTGTTCACAAAACGCTTGCGTTTACAGTGGTAGAACAGTACACTGGAGGGTAAGGATCGCGCTGTAATCAGCAAACAAACAAAAATGGGTCCACAGACAAACCAAAATTCACCAGCTATAACCCCTGTTATTACGCCGGAACCTGCCGGTACTGTTCAAAATGGCGCTGGCCCGGTTGTTTTGGAACAACCACTAAAAGTTGTTCAAGAAACGCCAAAAATTGAACAAAATAGTGCACCAGATCAAGCCGAAATTCTTGATCCACATGAGAGCCTAGAGGCACCGACTGTTACTACTACTGTGGCCACTCAAACGATAGACGCAACGCCGACCGATGCTAGCGGCGCGCCGACCCCAACTGCATCAACAACACCCGAAGTGGTCCCAGGTGCAACGCCAACCCCTAAACCGCCTAAGAAGAAGTTTTCTTTGCGTGATCGCGAAGCTAACCGGCTAATGTTCCGAATCGTTGGTGCTTCGCTATTGAGCTTTATCCTGTTGGTTGGTGCCGGTTACTTTGTGCGCCGGATTACCAACCGAGTGGCTTCGCCGGCCTCGCTAGTGTCGGAACAAGATGTTGATTTAGGGAAGAAGAGCGCCAGCTCCTCGACTTTGTCGTTAGCCAGCAGTGCCAACACACTGGTGGTAAATGGAAATGTCCTAACCAAGGGTAGCCTACAGGTGGGCAATGGCACCGCCTATGGCGAGATAAGTTTTAGCGGTACCACTGGTGGGCAGAAGTATGAGCTTCCGAATGCTTCGGGAACCTTTTGTTTGAGCGTCAACAACTGTGGTTTTGCCCGTAATGCGGACATTGTCACAACATCAATCGCTGGGGCTAGTGGTGTATTAACGCTGGGCACCGGTTTGGCGCTGAACGGCACGGTGATTACCAATACTACCTCGCAAACAGAGGTTAATGGAGCCACTGGGGCGGTGACTATCCAGGGCACTGCTAACCAGGTAACTGTCAACACCACTAACGGCGTTGTTACAATTACTACAGCTCAAGACATTGCAAATACTAGCTCGCCAACCTTTAGCAGTATTACGCTCACCAATGTTGGTACCCAGAATGGCTTTACGCTATGTGACATCTCTAATAACTGTGGTTATGCCGGTGGTGGTGCCTCATTTGTGCAGAATGGTAACAGCTTTGGCACGACGGCCGTTTTAGGAACCAACGACAACAATAGCTTAGCCTTCGAAACTAACGGGATAACCCGCTTAACGTTAGATACTAACGGTAGTGCTACGTTGGCTAGTGGTCGGTTTTATGCGCCAGCCGGTAGCGGTAGCAACCCAACCTACAGTTTTACTGGAGACACTGGTCTGGGCATGTATCGAATTAGCGCTAGTACGCTAGGTTTTTCAACTGGGGGTGGTGAGGCTTTACGCATAAACGGCCAAGGGGCCGTTGGCATTCGAGCTACTACGCTTGGAACTAACAATGCCTTAACCCTTAATACTAGTAGTACTGTTGATAACTTGGCGGTGGCTCAGTTCAATTCGAACTCAGCGATTCTTAAGCCTCTGGTAGTTCAGGGTTATACTGCCCAAACCGCCAACCTGCAAGAGTGGCAGAACAGTGCTGGAACGGTTCTATCGAGCATGAGTGCTGACGGTCGGCTAAGTGTGGGCACGACCAGCCAGGTGTCGCGCGTAACAATCGCTGGCGACGGAACTAGCGCCGAGGGGTCAGCCCTTTTGGTTACTAGTTCGGTTACCAATGGCAATGGCTCCAAGGGCATTAAACTGAATGTAAAAGGCGGAACCGGTGCGCCAGCATTTGCTTACGGGCTCGAAATTGACACCGGCAATAACTCAGTAGGCGATATTGGTTCGATTAGGGGGATTAACCTGACCAGCCCGACCCGGACCTCAACCGGCAACATTACGGCGCAGCAGGCTATCTACATCGAAAACCAATACAATGCTACCTGGAACCCCAATGCCTATGCAATCTACCAAGCCAGTAGCTCCGACAGAAGTTACTTTGCGGGTAACATCGGTATAGCTAATGCTACACCCGGTAACCGACTGTCAGTGCGTACGCCAACCACGGCCGACGCAACTGCTTCAGCCTTGATTGCAACTGGCGCAACCGGTAACAAGGGTTTGGTAATTCAGGGTGTGGCTGGTCAGACTGCCAATATGCAGGAATGGCAAGGTTCTACCGGTGTGCCCGCCGTGGCGATAAGTGCGGCCGGTAACCTTAGATTCCATTCTGATGCTAGTAACTATGCCTCACTTTACTCCACGGGCACAGGGGGGTTGGTAATAACAACGGCAACTGGTGGCGATATAACTGTAAATCCAGACTCCATACTAAACCTAGGTGTGGCTATTACTGGCCAGATCTTAATTGGTAGAACAACAATCGACATACCAATAGCCTTAAGAGGTGCCACCACTTTGTCGGTTATGAATCCGGCTTCGAAGGTATTAGTAGTGCGCGGTGCTGCCAGCCAAACTGCTAACCTCCAAGAATGGCAAGATAGCACGGGATCGGTTCTAGCCTCAATAAACAGTAGTGGTTTCATAAACTCACCACGATTCAAAGAGACAGCAAACGGGGTTGTGATCGGAGGTGCCTCGACGCCCATAGCGGGTGTTAACGTTCTGGCAGAAAGCACCGGCAGTAGTAATAAGGTTTTGGTCGTGAAAGGGTATACGGGACAAACCGCCAACCTGCAGGAATGGCAAAATAGTGCCGGGACTGCGCTGGCCACAGTTTCGGCTACCGGCTCAGGTTCATTCGTTAGTGTCTTCCAAAACGGTAGCCAGGTGTGTGATATTAGTAATAACTGTGGTTACGCAGTGGCGGCCGGCTCAGCGGCATACATCCAAAACAACACCACAATTCAGCCCAATTCTAACTTTGCGATTCAATCGGCCGCCGCCGGCTCAGTCGGTGGAGTTATACGTGGCGCCGTTGGTCAAACCGCCAACCTGCAAGAATGGCAGGATAGCAGTGGTACAGTTCTTAATGCCATTAAGTCAGATGGAGCGATTGCAATCGGGTCAGCCCCGTCTACAACTGGTGCTGTTCGATTGAGCGCACAGCAGGGTATATTTGCTCGTAATTTCGCAAACAACGGCGATTTGCGAATGTTGCAGTTTACGGCAGGTAACGAGCTATGGGTCGGTGGTGGTGCGTCGGCTGGTTTACGCCTCCTCGGTGGTTCCTCTGCGGTGATTGCTGAAGCCACATTTCCTTCGGTTGTAGGATTTAGAGTGCAAGGAGCCGCCAGCCAAACTGCCAACCTCCAGGAGTGGCAGAATAGTAGCGGTACGACACTAGCTTCGGTTTCGGCGAGTGGCACGATTTACTCACAAACTTATTATTCGTTCACAGGTGACACGGATACATCAATTTACCGCAATGGTCCTGATCAGATACGCATAAACGTGGGGGGTAACGACCGAGTTCAGCTTGACAACAGCTCGGTTCTAATTAACAACAAGTTGGCAGTAGCTAACAGTATTAGTGCCGGTGGGCCGACTTTTGGTACAGCCGAGGTGTTCCGCGTTGGGGTGCCTACGACTATTGATAACGCTGCTGCCAGCATACTCTCTTCTGGCGCGTCTGTGAACAAAGGCCTAGTAGTGCAAGGCGCTGGTAGCCAAACCGCCAACCTACAGGAATGGCAGAACTCATCCGGGAATACACTTGCACAAGTTTCCTCTGACGGTAGTTTGACATTGAATAATACTGCGGTGGACCAAAGAATAACATTCACTAGTAGTGGTATAAGTGCTGGTAACATACTTTGGCAAACTGGCAGTACTACGGGTTATACGGTAGGAAAAGACACTAGTGGCTTCTTTAGGATCGCCAACGCTGGCGCAGTATCAACCAGAAACCTCTCCTTTAATGGAGCAGATGGTTTATTCGGCATTAACAGCCAGTATCCAACTACCGCAGCACTTGATATTACAGTCCCGGCCGCTTCAAGGATCGGCATACTGGTTAGAGGTGCTGCATTGCAGACTGCTAACCTGCAAGAATGGCAGAACAGCAGCGGCACCGCCCTTATGTACGTGGGAGCAACTGGTCTTATTGGCTCGAATGCTACGGGTATGGAGCATGATCTTGGTGCCACGCCAGGGTTAAGAGTTGGCACCTATTTAAGAATTGGTTCTGGTGGCGGTGGTGCCAGCGCAGGAGTTATCCGCCTCTTTAATACACATTCAATAAATTGGCGTAACGCCGCAAACTCTGCCAACATTGGCATAACCGTCAACGGTAACGACACCTTGCAACTGGGGGCGGCTGCTACTACGCTGGATGCTTTATCGGACACTACTATTGGTACAAGCGCCACTACCAGGAAGGGGCTAGTCATCCAGGGTGTTGCTTCGCAAACCGCCAATCTCCAGGAATGGCAAGGCAGTACGGGAGCGGTATTAGTAAGAGTTACTAGCGCTGGAGTTATCGAGAACAGTAGTACGCTAGTACTGCAAAACGGCAACGGCGGTAATATCCGTATTGGTACAGCCACAGATAATCTTTCTCATGCTAGTGGTCAAGTGAGCTTAAGAAGTACTACCTTGTCGAGTCAGATGGTATTTTCGACTTCTGGGGGTACGACTGGAGGGGATGGATTTAGATTGGTTGGTTCTGAATTAAATACGGGTGATCTGGTCATCAGCTCAAGCCGTAACTTTTTCCAGCAGGATACTTATGAGAGAATCCGTTTGGTCCACGGTGACACGGCTGGTGGTGCCTTGCAAGTACGAGCGGTTTCGGGAACGACAGCCAACCTGCAGGAGTGGTTGAATAGTAGTGGCACCGTTCTTACCAGTGTTAAGTCGGACGGTAGCATTGCCCTGGGTGGTGCCAATACCGCAACTACTGGAGCAATCAGGCTGGCAAGCAATACCTACATTGTTGCTAGAAATGCTGCCAACAGCGGTGATAAGCCATTGCTGGGCTATGATTCTGGTGATAATGTTGTGCTGGGTGGTAGTGGTACTAGCGGAAACGTATATATCATGAATGCCACTGGCAGTGGCATTGGTGTTTCTACGAGTGCCATATCTTCTGGTCCGGGTAGAGGAATATATCAAACGGGTTCAGCTGTGGGTATGTACCACTACAACGGTAATGTTACGCTTACGCCAGGCGCTAGCTCAAGCTTTGCGACCGTACTAACTGCCGCCAGAAGTGGCACCAACGTGTTAGTACGGACGGCAGCGACAACCGACATCGGTCTGGTTGTTAAGGGTACAGCCTCGCAAACTGCCAACCTCCAAGAATGGCAGAACAGTACTGGTACTGTTCTAGCTAGTATAAGTGCTGCCGGTAATCTTAGCGTAGTTGACGCCGCTGTCACTGGTACGCTGACTGTGACTGGCGCCGCCATATTCAACAACACTCTAACCGTGAACGGTCATATTATTAGCGGTAACACCAGTGGCACGACCACTATTGCGGTTGATACGGCTGGGGCTGGAACTGGTGCCACGGCCAGTATTAGTGGCAATGATACGTCAGGTGTAATAACTATCAATACCGGTACTGGCGCCGCTGTCGGCAATCTGGGAACGGTGACCTTCGCCAACGCCTACGGGTCGGCGCCAAATGTTGTCA
The DNA here is from genome assembly GCA_030916945.1 of Patescibacteria group bacterium. Lineage (GTDB taxonomy): Bacteria > Patescibacteriota > Saccharimonadia > Saccharimonadales > JAUPVS01 > JAUPVS01. The sequence continues at coordinate 240 of JAUPVS010000014.1, read as the reverse complement.
TAACACCAAAATCTATACCGGGTGGCGGCAACTTCCCGCAGTACCATTTTGATAGCGGTACCACCACCTTCACATTGAAGGCCTTTAACGCTCTGACCGACAGCGCAACCTACACGTTTAGTTATCAGGTTATTCAGTAACTAATAGCTAATTTCGAGGTCACGCAGGCGTTCGCCGTAGGCCTTTAGCTCGTAGCTGTGATCGGTAACGACAGCGCGCATGATACGAATATCGTCTTTG
>JAUPVS010000002.1 GCA_030916945.1 Patescibacteria group bacterium | reverse complement strand
CATCGATGGAAACACCGGTCCCACATTTGCCTCCATTGGGGGCGCTGGTGATTTTGCCGCCAGACATCGAATAAACCGGCGTGCCGGTTGGTACCGGGATGTCCGAAGCTGGGTAGTCGTGGTGGGGTTTGGTGAACCATTGCTTATGCTCGTCATACCATTTGCGGTCAAGTGGCAGAGCGTACTCGCCGGGCGTGGTTCCGCCCGGGGCACAGGTGGCAGTAGCCGCCCCCGTAGAGCCAGTGCTGCCCCCGTATTTTGCCAAGGCATCGTTGGCGTATTGGTTTCGCAAATTCCAACCTTTGCCGCCAGGATTCTTTGAGTCACCAGAAACTTCATACTTTACGTTGAAAACGATTGTGGCTTCCTCGGCGGTCTTAGTTGCTCTCATGGCATCACCGATGGCTTGCCGGGGCCCGCCAACGCTTAGCTGGTAAACCAGGTAGCTTAATTGGCCCTGAAGGCTACCGGGGTCGCCACCATTAGCCGTTACCCAGGCGGCCATGTCATCCAACTGGCCGTAGCCGGTCCACCCAACCAGCCCGTAGCCCTTAGGGCTACCCGAGGTCTTTTTGCTTTCGCCACTGGCGAGGAACTCGGCAATAGGCCGCGATGTTTGAGCGGTTTTACCCTCTTCGATCTGGGGCTCAACACCAGATTCACGAACGAAGTTGCCCACAAAACCAGCCGCCTGTTCGGGTGTATAGCCGGCACTAACCATGTAATGGAAGGCCTTTTCGGCGTTTTCCGAACCAACCAGTTCACTATTGGCATTAGCCTTACAGGCACATTCGCCACCAGCTGCAGCCGTGGTCGCGGCGTTAGCGTTTGCGCCGGTCGAGGCGGTGGAGTTATCGGAAACGGTGGTAACCACCTGGGTTACGAGCTGGTTTACGCCGGCTGGTATTGACGGGTGAGTGGCATCGTCGAGTATCTTCAGTGGATTATTGGTGCCATCACCGTCTGGGTCAACTGTTTTGGACCAAGGTATTACCTTAATCTTATTAGCGGTTTCGGCGGCCGACAACTTGGTGTTGAATTCTGGGACATTCTTATTACCAGGCGGCCCGTTGGCGACATTTACCCACCAGATGGGTGCGGTTTTATTGTAGTCATCTTGTCGAAATGTGCTGATGATTTCATCGATTGGGTTATTAGACTCTGTTCCATTTGTCCCAAGAGCAATAATAATACCGTCGGCAGCATTGATAGCGGCTTTGTCGGCCGCCGCCGCTTCTTTACCGGTGCCTTCTGTGCCATGGGTGCCTTGAGCGGGGTTGCCAGCTTTGTTCCAAGCTCTCCCTGACACAGCACTAATTGTGCTTGTGATACCTTTAGCTGTAAATTGTTGTTCGTAGGTAGAGACCGCCCGGACAGTGATGGAGTCGCCCAGTATATAGACTTTTGAGCCGCTTTTTAGTGGCCCCCCGGCGGTAGCCGACTTTACCCCGCTGCAGGCGGCAAGAGCAGCTACATCATAATATGGGGTGCCGGTTATGAATGATTGTATGGTTGATTGAGTGTAGGCCGAAACTTGTGCGGTCATCAGGGCACAAATTACCAGCACCGAAGCAACAAGCCTTATTGGGGTGTTCCACTTAATGCGCATAGCTATCTACCATCCCTTGACCAGTGCCAGGGCTCAGCCGGCAGGTTTATGTACCCAAAACTAGCAGCATTGGCAGCCATCCATTTAAAACAAGGGCTACCCCGACTAGAGATTATTGTTTTGCCACACAGAAAGTCGTTGGCAAAGCCCATTTGGTGGTTTGAATATCCTGGCCGAGCGGTTTGCGGACTACAGCTCTTTGCCGGCGAGTTATAAACGTCGGGGCAATGGTTGGCTATGCGGGTAGCAACTTGCTGATCCATGGTGCGGAAGCCACCGCCACCACCTAGTTCAACGCCGGCAGCCTTAGCGGCATTGAGCATATTATTAAAGTTATTAGCGTACTGTGAATTAACCAAAGAGCCCTGAACTTTACATAAGCGAATCTTAAACAGCTTACCGTTTTCGTAACCATCGCCGACCCCGGCATCGTCACCAACCGGGCAGGTTTGATTGGAGGTATCACCAGCGACAATCTCGGTGGTTATGGTGCCAGCCGAAGCGGCCGAGGCATCATTTGGTCCAGCCTTTGGTGTTAGGTCTTCTTCGAGCATGTTAACAACATAAGGATCAAGACCCTTGTAGATTCGGTAACGGAAGGCCTTCTCGGTGGACAGTTTATCGGCTGTGCAGCCCCCCGGAACCTCGGTTACTTTTTTGGCTGTAAAACAAGACTCAACGGCGTTACCTAGAGCATCATCCAGCTCTTTCTGAACCTTTTCCAAGCCGCCCTGGGCGATAATCCAAGCCTCGTTCTCTTCTAACGAGTAACTTGGATCATTGTAGAGTTTGTCCAGCTCGGCCCGCGAGAATCCCCACTGAGGAACGCCGTGGTGGTTGACCGGTGTAGCGGCTTGGGCAAGTTTGGGTGTGCCTAGCATACGGGATGGGTTAAACAGGTTGCCGACCGAACTAAACCACGAGCCAACCTTTTGGCTGGCGGTGTTTATACTACCGGGCGTGCTGCCGGCAGCCATCGATACTAACGAATATGGATTGCTGGTGGCAAAGTAGCGCTCCGACCAAGGACGGTTCTGGTTCTGTTCCAAAAGCGCCAGTTGGGCATCTTCGTCGCTTTCTTGAACCTCTTGATCAGTTAGTGGTCGAGCCCTAAAGCCTTGGCGCAGGTTTTCTTTTTCGAGCGAGTCGGCCCCGACGGTCGACTTAGAGAAGAGGTTAGCCCCTTCCTCGGTTCCCGAATAGGAGATACCACCCAGTAACTGCACTGAGTAATCAAGAGCTAGTTGTACGATTGTAAAACCAGCCACTTGGGCAGCCCCCTCTTTACTGAAAAAGCCCCGGGCGGCTTGGCCAAAGCCCTGGATAACCTTTGTGCCAAAGGTTCGGAGGGCGGTTTGTTCGGCGGCCTCACCGGCAACTGCCGTTGTACCACCGCTCGCTGTTGCCAATACGGCCTGTCCAATAATTTCGGTGCCGGCAATTGCTACCTGCCCAGCCGGATGCAGCATAAAGCCACAGAATTTTTCATCGATCTCATCACCGAGCGGTGTCAGGTTAGCGCCAGGTACCAAGGTTGAAGGGCTGGTAACCAGGTCGATAACGTCAACTATAGTCGGGTCTATTTTTGGTGCCACCGAAGGCACGTAGTAGTCATCGGGTTCTGGGTAGTCGGTTCGCCCGTTCATTTGACGTTGGTATTCCGGTGAGGCGTCGGCACCATCCCAGCGCTTGCCATCAGCCGCCACGACTTCGGCTGTGGTTTCACCCCTTCTTATTTGGTCAGCTCCAGTCATGGCTTCGTGGGCTAAACGCTGGGAGTTTTCTTGATTGATTTCGGTGGCTTCATCGAGCTTGGAGGCAGCCTGGTTGACCATGCAAGCCAGTGTAGAGGCCAGAACGGCGGTTGAAACCGTCGAAGTGGCTTTGGCAAACTGGGCGTCACCGGCGGCTTTATTAATGGACGAGGTTACGATATCGCCAGTTGCCCCATCATCAATTGATTTAACGATATTTTCGCGCGATTTCTTGATAGTGTCTTCGGTAGTTGGGTCGGTGGCACCCACTGAGTCAGGCGCGGTGTTATTAAAAGACTGTTTGCGGTTTTCGGCGTAGGCTTCTTTGGGGGTTTTGCCAATGTATTCTCGGGCGCGTTGAGCCCACCGAGTCATCTTTATGCCCGAGGTCTGGCGGATACCGTCGTAGACGCTGCTACGCACATACCTTTTATCGATTCTCAGAGTATTTTCGACGCCGTACTTAACTTGGGTGACAAATTCGGACTTAATCGTCATTCGCTCACGCACCTTAAGTTTGTTTTTGACAGAATTTGCATCAGCCCAGCTTTCAAAACCGTTTTTCTTGGCAATTTCATCTAAGGATACGGTTTTCCCATCAATGGTCACGCCCTTAAATTCATTTACTCCCCGTCCGGTCCAGGTTTTGCCCTTGTCCATGTCGAGCTTTAACTTGTTTTCGGTACCCAGGGCTTTGAGCTGTTTCTCCGGGTTTATACGGCGCAGTCGTTCGGTTAAGGTGCGTTTGTCTAATACGGCCGAACCTTCACCCTGGACGACAGCGGCGTCAAACAGGTTTTGGGCGGCTCGCTGACGCAGAACTATTTGCAGCCGGGCAAAGCCGGCGGTGCTTAAGGCTTGGCCAAAGTGTACCGGCTTCAAACTGGCCAAGAACACCAGCACAATAATGGCGACTACAAAAACACCGCCACCTCCGGCACCGGCCGCCAGAACCTTTTTATTGCGCAAAAAACTACCTTTACCAGAGAAAGACTTACCACCACCGGCACTGGCATTGAATAGGCTGGGTTCCTCGGCGCTACTCTGTTCGCTCGACTTTAATTGTTCGGCGCCAAGGGCTTCGGACGCCTTTTTGTTGTTAACAGCGGATTGCCCAGCTTGGGTTTCGAGTTCCTTGGGGTTCTGACTAGCAGCGTCCGATTTTGGCGTATGTTTAAGAGTGTCTGGCGAGCGCGTGTCTTGATCGTCGTAAACAGCCATAGTTTGTGTTTAATTATACTCCTGGGTATAAGCGGTTGGATAGGTCAATTGTGCCCGCCGGTTGCGAAAAATCACCCTGATTCTGGTTGGCAATGGCCTGAACTTGTTCGGGATTGGTGGTAATTAAGCCGGTTTCGGTGGGGCTGGCGACGATTTGGATATGGACGTGGTTCTGGCCGGCAAAGAATAAGCCCTGCCCAACTGGGAACTGGCTGAGACGCTTGCGCTCTTCGGTAGTGAGCTTAAATACGTCGGTCAACACATCGACGGCCGAAGACGATTGTTTGAGCAGAATTTGCATAGAGGCGTTGGCGACAATTGCTCGCCCCATCCGTGAACCCATGAAGTCTTCGACGTCCTGGGTGATGGTGGTGATGCCAAGGTTATACTTACGAGCTCGTTTGGCTAGGCTGAATAAGAAGTTGGCCGAATCTTCATACTTCATCAGTTGCCAGGCTTCGTCTACCACTAGAATGCGTTTTTTCTGATCAGCCTTGGTTTTATTCCAAATGTAGTTCAATACGATATACATAGCGACTGGTCGCAGTTCGTCTTCGAGGTCACGAACGTTAAATACTACCAACGGGTTGTTGATGTCGATGTTAGATTGCTGCGAAAATATTCCGGCAAAAGTACCACTAGTGTATTTGCGTAGGCGTTGCGCCAGTTGCGGCCCGGTGCCACCCATGTGTAGCAATGTGTCATAGAGGTCGTTAATGGTTGGTGGCGTGGCGTTGTGGGTTAGTGGGTCGTTGGTGATACCGGCTTTGGCGTAGGTTTCGATGAGGGCAGCGTCAAGATCGGCTTCTTCGACTGGGCTCAAGGCGGGAGCCATCATCGATGAGTTCCCGGCCGCTTGGATTTGCGCTTGAGCGCCACCCATCATAAGTCGTAGCAAGCCGTGCAGGGTTATTAAGTTGCTGCGCAAGGCATTGTCGGCTTCTTCGGTGTCGACTACTCTAGGCAGGTCAAATGGGTTTATACGGGTGGACGAGTTAAGGCTCAGTCGAACGTAGGCACCGCCAACGGCTTCGCACATACGCTGGTATTCGTTCTCGGGGTCGATAATAAATACTTCGGTGCCAAACATCATGCTGCGCAGGGCTTCGAGCTTAACGGTAAAAGACTTACCAGCACCCGACTTGGCAAAGACCACGGCATTACCGTTTTCTAGGCTAAAACGGTCAAAAATAACCAAACCAGAGTTGTGCATGTTTATGCCATACAAGATGCCATTATCTTGGCTTAGGTCGGCTGATGTGAATGGAAAACTGGTGCTAAGTGCACCGGTGCTCATGTTGCGTCTAATCTGTAACTGGTCGGTGAATTGCGGCACCGTACTGTTAAGGCCGTGTTCTTGTTGTGACGAAGCTGGCTTAGAGTAAACCAGTTGCTGGCCAAGAATTGATTCTACCTTATGAGATACAAATTCTAGTTCATCGGTGCTATTAGCGTAAATTGTAAAATACAGTCCAAATCGGAAGAACCGCTCTTCGCCCACTTGTAGCTTGTCGCGCATATCCTCGGCATCAATGATGGCAGCCTGCTTACCCGGGTCACGCACCCGACCCTTTTCGGAGTCAATCTGAATACCCGCCTCAAGCTGACTCACTTTTTTACGCAAGTTTTCTAGAACCACCTGACTTTCGACAGGGTAGATGTACATCGATAAGTCGATAACTTCGTCGAGGTTAACCATGCTACTCAACCAACCGGTGTAGAGCTGACGTGGATAGCCAAAAACATAGTAGGTGCGGGCGAAGCGTGTCCCAAGATTAAAATAGTTGGGTTTGAACTCTAATGAGCTGGGCGCAATAAAGTCACGCAGAGCGGTGATACCTTTACGGAAGGCGACTTCAACCTCTTGCTGTTCGCGAATTTGTTGAGTCTGCGCCTGAATTACTGGGTCAGTTGGCGCGGCGTCTTTCTTCTTCCCAAAAGCCATTACTGCAAATCCCTTTCTAGGTGTGGCTGGGGGGCTTGCCCCTGCCCTTTGGTAACAACCGGTGCCTGCAAGTCATCAAAATTCTTAAGCTGCTGCCGGGTGGCGGTGTCAGGGTTATAGGTGTCGTAGTAGAGCTCAATTAATTCCTGGGTATCAAGCGGAAGTCCCTGGACGCTACACTGCATCAAACCAGCCAAGGTGGCCTGGACACGGTTTCTTAGCTCGGTTTTGGCTTGTTCAAGCACGGATTCATTAATGGTGACGTGCTTCTCTTTCTTGCTGAATAGATCGCCTAAGCCCGTAAAAAAGTTCTTACTGTTAGTTATGGCTTTTTGGACATCGGCTACTGGGAAGTACGGGATTACCACGTAGAACTTCTTGTCCATGATATTGGTCTGAACCGACAGGTTGGATATAAAAGTGACGTAGTCTTCCATCAGCATCGCCAAAAGCATGTTATCGTGCTCGGTGCGAATCTTGTCGAGCCGGGCAATGTAAGGTTCAAGGTCGACTTTTTGTGAGCGGATAAAGATCTGGATAGGAAAATAAAGCGAGTTCAGAAAAGCTTGGTAGCCCGATTCAACCGCTTCTTGTTCATTGAGGCTCATCAGGTCGAAGTTGATTGACTTGAGCATGATAACCGAGCGGAATGAACCGTCGTTCATAATGACTATACCGTCCCGGATTTCGGCAATCTGAAGCGTGTTCTGGGTGCTGTTGGGGTTGCTCTTAGCGACGGCCAAAGGAGCGGCCGGTGGCTGGTAACCGGGCGCGCGGGGTGGCATAACTCCCACCGCGGGCATGCCTGGAGGCTGATATGGCGGTATGCCGGGAGCTGCGCCCGGAGTTAAGTTCGGTTGATTATTCTGTAGTGATGGATCCATATATTTAGCCCGCCCCCTGGATTGAAATTATCGGAGTGAAATGACTACTTCGTCATTATCCGAAAGCTCCGCTTTGTTAGCTTGGCGAGCAATCGTCGCAACCGATAAATCATCATTGTGTGCAAGCTCTAGTATAGCAGGGTTAGGGGCTGGCTTCATAGGGGTTGTGGGCACTTGTTGCTGAGGAGCAGCCGGTGGCATGGTGGGCACAGTGGTTGGTGGCATGGTGGTGGCTGTTTGAACTGGTGTGACTGGTGTAGATGGTGGTGCAACGGCAGTCTGATCCTGCATGGTTCTAATCTTTTGCATGTGGTTCAACACGGCGTTTCGATGGGCCTCATCGTTGGCCTGAACCAGCTGGGCCATTTGGGCAGCTACCGGGTTATTACGAGTATCAAGAATGTCATCATTAGAGTTTACATTCACATCCGACACCGGCATGCCTTGCAAGCTGCCTGGTGTAATTAGGCGGTCGGAGGCTTGGTCGATGTAGGTTGGGTTGCTGTACAGGTTGACGTCGACGCCCTTAATCACCCAACCGCGTGTATCAATAGTTTGCGCCAGGGCCTGGAGGCGGCTTCTGACCTGGGTCTCATCCAGGTTGTCGGTACGAATTTGCTCGACTTTCTTAGGGGCGGTGACGGTCACCAGCTCACGTATGCCGGTCTGGTCCCAAATACGTGTTCGTGGCTTAAGGAAAAACCTAATCTTAGCTAGCAACCAAATTTCCGAACTTTGATCATGACCAAATGGCGCCGCCAAAATACCGAATAGCAACATCGGGAAAACCAGCGGGATAATTAAGAATGGCTGAACCGTAAACAAGCGAAAACTAACATAACCCAGCACGGCCACGATGATGGCATAAATAAACTGACGCAGGCTCAACGGGCCAATCAGCTTATCTTCGGCTTCGATATCCTGTAAAACTCTGTAAGTAGCCATTACCTAAATAGTAGATAGTTATGAGTCATTAGTAAAGAGTTCAAACCTGGCAGCCTACTTAAGCCGCGGTCCGTTGTACTCTGGGCCTGTGGATTTTGTATCGGTGGAAGCAGGAAGGTCTTGATAGACGCCAGTTTTTACGGCTAGCTTTCTGACTTCCTCGGCAACGTGAGCTGCCCCAGGAGTGTTGGTTTGAATAACGCTCTGTCCTCCAGTAGCAGCTACTCCTGGAGTTGGTGGTGGTGCAGCGATAGGATTACCGTCACCGTCAAGCTGTGGTTGGCCTGTCCCACCACCGTAACGTGACACAAAGGTTTCCGAAATAGCCGCTACCTGGTCCTTGGTTGTTTGATCGCCGGCGTCGTAGGCTTCGCTTAAGCGTTGTATAGTATGGGCGCTCATCTGCGATAGTGGGTAGCTTCCCTTCTTTTCGTAAGCTTCTTCAACAAAAGCCTTATGGTTCAGGCTACCGTCTAGTCTCATGTGCTTAAACTCAAGGTGTGTGCCTTGGTTTTCAAAACCAGCTCCTTTTAAGGCACCGGTGGCTTGGCCGTCACTCATGCCCCAACCACCTGGGCCGGTGGCCAGAGTCTGGTAGCGATCCGCCACACCCTGAACTTGTTCGTCAGTTGCGGCCTTACGCATTTCGTACGATAGGGCTGCTTGCTGAGCGTATACATCGTTTTTCCAACGACTTTTACCGGCGTCGACCGCCCCTTCACTCACCCAAGCGCCACCGAGGGTCTTATATTCACGCAATTTCGAATCCTTGTTTATGCGCATAAGACCGTTAGAATCATGACCGTCGGCATCTTTTACCAAGGCGCCGGCGCGTTGTGCGGCCAACTTGTTGACGGTCAAACCACGGATTTCTTCGTCGCGACCAGTCGCAATCTGGTCGTTTAGTTCTTTGGCAACCGACGCTTGGCGGGCCGAGGCGGCGGCCTGGATGTTATAGCCACCAACTCCCTTGGAGGCACCCTTTAGGGCGAGGCGCGACAGAGCCCCGCGGTTAGTATTGGAACTTGCTTGCTGTAGATTGTCTGCCCATTTAGCACGGCTGGCAACAACGCGGCGACCTTGGTGTTCACGGTGACGGGCGGCTGAGTTTTGGCGGAACTTGCCAATGCCGGCCGACAGACCTTTGGTACGGTCGTTAACCAAGCCACTAACTGCCCCTACTGCCCCACCAGCCAGTTTAAAGGCGGTCGGGATCATGAAGTAAGGTAAGAAGTAGGCGGCAAAGGCTATGAATTGTTCAAGTAAACCGGCGTCCGGTACGCTGGCCACAACTTTAGAAAAGACTCGGCCGGTAGCAATAAAGGCCATGATAATTGGGAAGGCCAACAAGGCTTTGATAAAGAAGTCCCACCACATTTTCCAGAAGCGTTGCGTATTTGGTAGCACCGAAGCCACAATGGCGACTGGTGCCAGGATCACCAAGAGCAGTATTAACATCTTTCGTATTACCAATACAAAGAAGGCCACAAAGACGGCTAACAGCGCTGTTAGACCAAATGACAGCAACCCCAGCAGTCCTAGTGATCCGGCGCCAATTGCAAAGCCGGCTACCGCCAGAGTACTTGCGCCACTATCCAGTTCCGGAGCTTCGATTGCATCGAATGGTGCATTAATAAGGGCGCCAACACCTTGCCCGAGGTCATTCGATATCTCAATCGCAAATTTGCAGAGTGACCAAGACAGGGTGACTAATATAATGGCAATCAGTAACCTAGGTAGAACCTTTCTGATGGTATAAGCGTCGAAGGCGTCAATTGAAAGGGCTTCAGAGAAGATCATAACCAGGGCAATAATTACTAGCAGAGCCAGGGCAATAAACCGAAAACTGTTCCAAGCCGCAAAAAAGCCATTGCCACTTTCGTTGTCACCCAGAAAGGCATCGGTATCAATCGTCATTTCGTTGCTAATGGCCTTATCGAGCAAAATAACCGCTTGGTTGGCGGTGGCTATCAACGGGCACATAATCCAGGTCAATGGGTTGGCGGTTGTTTCGCATTCCAGGCCTTCAGTGGCGTTCTCTTCGGATGTGGTGCCAGCAAGACCGTTCAAGGATGCCACATCAGTGATATCCGGATCTATAAAGACATAGCCTTTTGGCGAATCTCCCGATAAGTCAGCGAAGTTGTCGGTAACATCGTTCGTGCCGTCATCATTTTCTTTGGCGCTATAGTCCATTGAGTCGATTGGTATTGGTTTCTTATCGGTTACATTCTTTTTGATATCTTCTTCTTTAATACCCAGCATGAAACTGCGGGTTTTGTCGCCTTCTCTAAAATTAACAACTCCCTCGTAGTAATATTTTTTTGGAGTCGAATCTTTATTGAAATCAGTAATTTTAAAGGTGACTTCGTCTTTGAATGGGCCGCCACTACTACCGCTTGTCAGTAGGATGGTATCCTTGTCGATGTACAGAAAACCGTAGCCATCACCAAAAACCTTAGGCGTTTGGTAGCTTTGAGGCGTTGCTAAGGCGTACGCTTTCGGGCCACTTAGTATGGTGCCTACGAAAGAGAGGCAGAGGACGACAGCCACCCCAAGCCAAAAAGGACGTCGGAGGGCGCGCATAGAGTTAATTACGTATGCAAGTTTTTTTGGCATGACTTCTTTTTAATTCTAAGTTGCTTATGCTTATATAACAACCTAATAATTTCTCGTACTCTAGTTTGGGCTAAAATTCTTTATCTGTAAAGGGGTGATCGCATAGGTCTTAGTTGTCGTTGTTGCTAGTGGCCTTAACGGCAGTTTGTGCCTTTAGCTCCTCAGCTCGGTCTATGCCAATCTGCTCAGATTCCCAATAAACCCCTATGACCTTCTTGTTGCCATCGACATCCGCACCTACATTTATCCAGAATTTACTGAATAACCTGGTGGAAGGTCCGAAACTACGAGTACTTGGGTCTTGCCATTCGCTTGAGCCATAGACGTTTTGTCCATTATCAAAACCTATAAGGTTATCGGTCCTGTTAAAGAACAGTTCACCGCTTTCTATTTTGTACAATAGCGTCCCATCCGAGGCGATTTCAGAGCTAATACTAACGGGGTTGTTCGGATTGTCAAACACCGAAACCTGGAACCTAGTCGGATCGCTCATTTCGGCAATAGGTTTAATGTCACTATAATAATAGTCAGACAACTCGTCGGCACGAGTGGCATCGCCATCGGTCAGCACGTCACTACAAGGCTTGTTGATAGAGGTCATAGAACAGGCCCATGCCGCCAAGACAGAGTCGTAAAGATCCTTTGGGCTGCCATCAGTTCGGGGCTTGGGTACAATAATTTCTCTCCCGCCCGGAAGCTGGGCCGTTATAGTCGGCTCCCCAGGAATAATTCGACCAGTTTCAATGGTGCCAGTTCTGGTATTCCTCTCGGGAGTTATCAAAGTGCTGGTGGGCTCATCTGTTTCTTCGCCAGGTGGCGTAAACGTTGTTTCGGCGGTAACTTGAGTTGACTTGTCGGCATCGTCGTTAAAGAGCAGGCTTCCAGCTAACAAGCCAATGGCAACACCGCCAGCAGCCAAAATGGCTGGAAGGCGCCGGCGCTTAGTTTGCTCGGGGGCCGCACTAACTGGAGTCTCTGCTACATCAAATTCTGTGTAAGCACTAGGAGCCCCAATATCTGTTAGGGTGGGTAAATTGGCCAGTTGATCAGCTTGGGGCCCAGGCGCAAGACTAGTTTCTGGAGTAAAGAGTTCTCCGGGTGGTTGGTGAGCCTGACTTGATGGTTCCTGCGCTATGGCCATAGTCCATACCTGATTTAAGTAACTATATTATATACCCTCTGTCTAGGGTTGTCTATCTCTGTGCTCTCTCTGAAAAGACCCAACCAAAGGACGGCTCTATAAAATTAACAACGTTTAGGATATAATTGGTATGAAAATGGATCAACAAACACAAAATCAACCAGACTTTAATTTTATTCTGAACCAACCAGGTCCAGATGCGCCGAAGCGGCCTAAGCGCTCACCGCTGGTCTTTGGGTTCGCCGCCGTTATTATTTTGGCTGTCGTGGGTTTGGCTCTTATGGTTTTCTTTGTACCTGCAAAAAGTGTTACTAATGTGGCCAAAACTGATGCCACAAAGTCTAATAGCGGTACAACTCCCGGCGCTGTCAGTGAGGCCTACATCGAAGCTGTTATTAAAAAAGATCTCGATACTGCCTATGCCCAACTTGCCTCAACAGTTCGACAACAGTACGCACTGTCGGAGTTTAAGGAGCTGGCCCCAGAAATCTATGCCAATGTGTCATTAGAAAAGTGCACTATTATTAATAGTGGTAGCAACAGTAAGGTGATCGACGGCAAGACGACTCAGGCTGCCTACCAGTGCCCGACCATCAAAACCGGCAACCCGGTTATCGTAACCTTTGATGTAATTGGCGAAAATGGAGCTGGCGCGGTCGAAGCCGTGACTATAAGAAACAAGACATCATGAAGAAACTACCCAACCTAAAAACCAATACCAGCAAGTTTATTATGGCTGTTCTATTTATGGCTGGCATGTTATTTGGGCTACAAGGTACAGCTTTGGCTGCCAATGATCCTGGTTGTTATAGTTATGCCCCGTCTTCTCCGGGCTTTGCCAAGATAGACTGCGAAGTCTTAAAAACCGTATACCCGAGCCTCGACCCGGCCGCTGACGGTTGCTATTACAGTTGGGCAACCGGCTTTGGGCCAAGCCCACCCGTTAAAGTTGGCTGCGACAGCCCGCCAGACCCTAAACGAGGAATTTTGCAGCCAACCGACGGTAAAGCCGGCAACCCTGTTAAAACTAACCTGCCGTTTAGCAACAAAGAGGATATTCAAGCCGACCCCAGCTTTAACGGTACTCAGTGTAACGGCAAGGAGGTTACCAGTAGCGACAACTGTATCATCGAGAACGTCAACGTAGCCATCAATATCTTGTCCGGTAGCATTGGCCTGATTGTGATTATTGTTATTATTATCGCTGGAATCCAGTACACCACCGCCGGTGGCGACCCGCAGCGGATTGGCAAGGCCAAGAACCGAATCCGTAATGCGATTTTTGCTCTGGTTGCCTATATGTTCCTATACGGTTTCTTACAATGGATTGTTCCAGGAGGTCTTTAAATGTTATTAAGCACATTAACCCGCTTTGCCGCCGAGCAACCGGCCCTCGACTGTGCCGCCGACAAGGCCAAAACCTTTTTTGGTCTACCGGTTTGGTACAAGTATCTCAATATGGAGACGGTCAACAAGGATGGGGTTTCGGTCTGCAAGGTTAATATTGACTTTGCTCAAAACCCATCTGATGTCTGGGCTATCATGTTGGGTATTATCGATATTCTATTGCGAGTCGGTGGCATCGCCGCTGTTATTTATGTAATTTATGGTGGTTTTCTGTATATGACCAGCCAAGGCGAACCCGATCGTACAAAGCAGGCTAAAGAGACAATTATCGGCGCAATCATTGGTTTGGTGATTGTTATGATGGCTACCCAGATAGTGTCATTTATTGGTAATCGATTGTAAACTGGAGAAAGTATGTTGCAACACCTACGCCAAATCGCCGCCGAAATCGATCTTTCCCCTTTACCCAACGGGCCGGGAGGGACGACTAGCGATGATGCCATCCCAGTTATTATGAGTGTGGTGTTCGCGGCGCTGGGGGCGATCTCTGTTTTAATGATTGTGATCGGTGGCTTTCAGTACGTTATTTCGCAAGGTGACCCGCAACGTGTCGCTAAGGCCAAAGACACAATTATGTACGCGGTAATTGGTTTGGTCATTTCCCTACTGTCTTATGCCATTGTCGCTTTTGTGGTCACGGAGATAACCAAATAATGCGTAGATATCTTACAGTTGTGCTAGCTATCGTTATGTCAGTCTTGGTGCTAACTGCACTAACACCGGTTTACGCCGAGAATCTGACGCAAGATGCCTGTAACGCTACTGGCGCCGATGCCTCAAGTGTCTGTACTACTAACCAGACCGATGACCCGCTGACTGGTCCTGGCGGTATTATTGGACGAGCCATCGACTTACTAAGTATCTTGGTTGGCGTTGCGTCAGTAATTGTTATTATGGTGGCTGGCTTTAGCTTTATAACTTCCCAAGGGGAGCCGGCCGCCTTGAGCAAAGCTAAAAACAGTCTGATTTTTGCGGTTATTGGAATTGTTATTGTAGTACTGGCGCAGGTAATAGCCGGATTTGTTGTTAGACAAGTATAAATGAACTTAAAAAGGAAAGCCCATATGAAGAAATTATTAACCTTAACCCTCATAGCACTGAGTTTGGTTATGGTTGCCAGCCCGGCTGTTGTGTCGGCCGCAACTGCTAAAGACTCGGTATGTGCCGGTATTGGATTAACTGGTGGCACAAGCGACTGTAAACCGCCGGCCGACGGCCCAACTGTCCAAAGCACCTTACAAGCGGCTATAAGCATTCTGAGCTATCTAATTGGATTTGCGGCCGTCGTGATGTTGATGATCGCTGGCTTTAAGTTTATTACCGCCGGTGGCGAGCCGGCCAAAATTGCCAGCGCTCGGGACACTATTTTATACTCGGTGATTGGCTTGGTCGTAGCTATGCTGGCCCAGTTAATTGTTAACTTTGTGCTGACAAATCCAAAGCTTTAGCGGTATTTGGACTTGCTCAACACAACAGAGATGTGATATAACCAAAACAGTTATAAAGAAAGGTAAAAAGAATTCATGATCAAAAAAATTAAACTTGCGATAGTCGCTTTTGTTTCAGTAAGCCTGTTTGCAGCTCCACTTATGGTGCCTGCCGCGGTCTATGCTGCCGACGAAATTGAACAAGGTCTTTGTTCTGGTGCCAACCTTAACGCCTCATCGGACGGTAGCTGTGACGTTACAGCCGAAGAAGCCCAGGGTACGGTGAATAACACCATCACATTTGTGATCAACACGTTCTCTATCATAGTCGGTGTAGCCGCTGTGATTATGATCATCGTTGGTGGTTTCCGATACATCATCTCTGGTGGTGACTCGGGTAACGTTCAGTCTGCCAAGAACACAATTCTGTTCGCAGTAGTCGGGCTTGTAGTGGTTGCGCTGTCGCAGTTCATCGTCAAGTTCGTTCTTTCCAAGGTATCGAACGCAACAACTTAGTGGTTGCTCCTGATAACAAAAAAACCGCCTCTCGGGGCGGTTTTTTAATGCCTAGTAGTTTTTCTACAGGACTTGGATCTTCTTAACAGTGTCTTGCTTGAGCTTACGGAAGCTAATGGTCAAAACGCCGTCTTTAAGGAGGGCTTCGACTTCGTCTTCTTTAACCGGTACCGGTAAGGCAATGCTGCGTGAGAACTCGCCCCAGTAACATTCCTGCACGAAGTAGTTTTCTACCTCTTCTTCGTTTCCGGCAGATAGCGTGCCACGAATGCTAAGTGTATTGTCGGCAATACTAACATCGAGCTCATTCTTGTTAACGCCAGCGGTGCGGGCTTTAACAACTAGCTTCTCGGTAGTTTCGTAAACATCAACGGCCAATTGGCCTGGTACAGCTTCGTCTTCGTCCCATTCGTCGTTGGCAGCCGGTTGGGCTGCTGCAGGCGCGTCGGCCGGAGCGTCGCTAGTTGGTAGGTCATCATCACCTAGGAAGGCGGCGGTCAACTCATCTTCCATCAATAAATCGTCATCGCGGTTTCGTCGCGCCATCGTGTGTTACCCTCCACGTACATCATTAATAATTTTTCGAGATTTTTGTCTTTCCTGTCAGTATAACTTAGACAATAGTTAGCAGGCAACGTCTAGGGGCACATATTTACAACACAATAATCACAACAGTTTTATTAGCCCCTGTTAAGAACCCTTTAATAGTGCTCTTGTAGCATGGTGAGTATGTGGAAAGTCGATCAAATTTTACAGTTATTTGCCCCGTTCGACTGCTTGGGATGTGGCTTGGAGGGCTCGTTATTGTGTAAGGTCTGCCAGTATAACTGCGTCCCTCCCCTGTCCGGTGTCTGTTACGTCTGCCGAAATGCAACGCTAGGCGTGGTTTGCACGACATGCTTGGCTTCGAAGAATCTCACAACCGTAGATGTCGCCACGGCTTATAGTGGCCTAGCAGTGCAACTGATCGGCCGCCTTAAGTTCTCACGTACCCAAGCCGCCGCCCATATCGCCGCCCTTATTATGGACAGACGCCTATCTTCTAGTTTGGCCGGGGTGGTTGTTCATGTGCCCACGGCCACTGCCCGGGTGCGCCAGCGTGGTTATGATCAGGCCCAGCTAATTGCCCGCGAGTTCGCTCGCGCCAGAACCCTCCCCTATCAGCCGCTATTAAGACGACTAGGTAAGACCCGGCAGGTTGGAGCCAACAGGCAGGAACGGTTGAAGCAGTTACAGAATGCCTATTACTGTCCGTGGCCGCACAGGGTACAGGGCAAGTCAATCCTATTGGTTGACGATGTGTTGACCACTGGCGCAACCATTGAAACAGCCGCCCAGGTACTTATTAAGGCTGGCGCGGCAGAGGTTAGAGCCGTGACATTTGCCCAGAAGGCATAAAAAGAGCCGTACCAACAAGTACGACTATTCTGGCGGAGAGGGTGGGATTCGAACCCACGGTACCATTGCTGGCACGACGGTTTTCAAGACCGTTCCCTTCGACCGCTCGGGCACCTCTCCAGGGAAAACAAAAATTGGCGGAGGAGGAGGGATTCGAACCCTCGCTGGAACTTGCGCCCCACTAACGATTTAGCAAACCGTCCCCTTCAGCCACTTGGGTACTCCTCCGTACATGAACATTGTGGTTTTACACAGGCTGAACAGGGAGATTATATCAGAGAGAGCGTTGCTTTTACAGTGGCAGACGAATACAATACGCTTATGCATCCCGACGCCGTAAATCAAAATACTCCTGAGCCGGGCTGGGAATTTAAGCCAGGCGACAACACAGCAGCTCCATCCGCCGAACAAACTGCCGAATACAATGCTCTTGCTGGATCCGCACCTACACCCGCACCGGCCGCCGAGCCAGTAGCCGATAAGACCAAAGAGTTATCGGTCAGCTGGACGGCCTCGGAGTTTGTGTTGCACCAAAAAAACAGCGGCTGGTACATCGCCTGGGCACTATGTAGTGTTGTCGGTGTGGCGCTGGTGTATTTTATTACCAGAGAAATTTTTTCATCGGTCCTAGTGGCAATTATTCTGTTGGCCTTTGGTATTTACTCTGGTCGTAAGCCACGAACCTTGCAGTATCAGGCCGATGGCGAAGGTGTCCACATAGGATCCAAGACTTACCCCTACAACGACTTTAAGTCGTTCGCCCTGATCGACGAGGGTGTTTTTAATTCGATTAGCCTAGTACCAATGAAACGCTTTATGCCGGCTATCAGCATGTACTACGATCCAAGAGACGAGGAACATGTCTTAACTGTACTCAGTGCCTACCTACCCTTCGAAGAAGGCAAAAAAGATGCCATCGACCGCCTAATGCACCGCATTCGCTTTTAGCGTTCCCAGGACCCCTATGATGATTAGCGGTATCAGCATATAGGCAGCCACGAACACCGAATATTTAGTGGTAATCAGGCCGAATGCAAAAACTAGAGGAACGTATACAAGTGTTCTCAAGGTGCTGACAGCCGAAGAGCCGCCACTACGTAAATGCGAGGGCAAATTATCATGGAGTCTGCCGCTCAGCAGAACGACAAGCGCCGATAATATTGCCGTGGCGCCCGCCTGTGCGATAACCACGAGCTTTAAATTCGAGATAGTAAGCAAGGAAACGAAAAGTATAACCAAGACGCAACTTAGCACCAGCAATGTCCTGCTTTTGGCTAATTTAGCGGCGAATGGCGCTGCTAATCCGTAGGCAAGTAGTAGCAAGGCGTTCAGAGGACCGTACAAAACCAAAGGTAAAGCAAGTGCAAGCGGCCATAATTGGTCAACTTGCAAAAAGAATTCCAGAACCACACTAATCAGGACTACTGTACTAATTAACAGGCTAAATTCACCCTTCTTAAGGAAAATTTTAAATGTATCTTTAATGTGAGCCAGTATGTGATTATCCGAGTTGTTTTTATGTAACTGAGGCTCCCGAAATAGCAGCAAAAACATAACGGCGGCTGCTGCGCCGGGTATGCTCATAAAATAAGGGGCTGCCAATCCAAAAGTGTTGGCCGCCACACCGCCTAGCAGTGAACTAACAACCATGCCAGCCCCGGTTGATAAGGTTACAAAACCGTAGTACTTTTCGTAGCCTTCACGACTACCGTTATCTTCAAGCAGTGTATCGTAAACAATCGAGTCGTATGTGCCGGAACTGAGCGAATAATGCAGACCTACAAGAATGCTAACCAGCGTATACCCCACTACGCTGTCCGATAGCCCTAGCAACAAAGAAGCTAAGCCTAGCACAACACTGGAGATTATAAGTACCCCTCGCCTGCTCCAGCGATCGGCCAAAATACCGAACGGAATTTCGGTTAGTAGCCCCGTAAGGCTCAGGACGATTGAAGCTACAGCGATTGTTGCTGCCGTAAAGCCAATGTCTACCATGAATACCTTGTCAATCGCGTACCAAAAAATTAAGCCTTGCGAAAAGCTGGCCAAATATAAGGGCAGCAAACGCCGTTGAATTCTACTGATTAACATATGTAGAGCATACCACTAAGCCCGTGGGCCAATAAAAAAGCCCCACTAGTGTGAGACGTTTTTATTGGTGTACCCGACAGGATTCGAACCTACGACCTTCGGCTCCGCAAGCCGACGCTCTATCCAGCTGAGCTACGGGTACAAATTGTGTGCAACAGAGGTAATCCTATCACAGAATGTTATTTAACGCTAGAGGGGCTTATCTGTTAAAATAGCGGTACGGAAGGGTGCAGGAGTGGTTGAACTGGCTTGTCTCGAAAACAAGTGTGCCAGCAATGGTACCGAGGGTTCGAATCCCTCCCCTTCCGCCATCACATTGACTTTAGTAGTAACTTATTGTAAAATAGCCTCTTATGATAGAGGTTGCAGCGCGCGACGGCGTGGCATTAATGCCAAACCCCCACCAAGTCAGCTTGGAGCGTTTTGCTGAATTTACCCCTGAACAGCAAGCCGATATGCAGAGTGCTTATGTGACGTTACAGGCTTCGGCCGGCCGTTCGATGGGAGACAGTAGATACACGCTTAAAGCCCTTGGCACTGTTGATCATATTCCCTTTTATAACCAAGTTGGCTTTGATCGCTTTACACAAGCTTTTACGAGCCTTAGATATGTGGCCGGTGAAGATGAATTCGGCGGTTTGCGACCGGTTCACTTGGACGATACCGAAAGAACAACCCTTCCGACATACTTCACTCATGTGGCTGTCGGTGAGTTGATAGTCACCGAGTGGGGCGAACAAGATTTTAGGCACGATTTAAAAGTGCATATTATGGGGGCCCTATTGACGCACAGCACCGTAAAGGCGATTTTGGTCGAGTCGGCCAATGTTGCGGATGAGGTAGAAACAGAAATACAAGAGAAGATTGCCGGGTCAATCGACGCTGCAACAGCGCAAGTTAATAAAATGTGGATGTACCCAGTTGAATTGCCGGAACACCAGTTTGGGTTGCTAGCTGCGCTTAACCGCTTAGACAGGATTGCCTTAAAAGGTGCCATATCGTTTAGTGGCGCCGAGCGCATTGCTGGCCAGCAAGCCGATTTTGTGCGGGACTTTGTGGCTAAAGACCTGTTTGTTCCGCCAAACCCCGTTCGCTAACTGACAAAATGGTATGCTGTAAGCATGTCAGACAGCGTATTTACCAAGATTATCAAGGGCGAATTGCCCGCCCACAAAATTTTTGAAGATGATAAAACCTTGGTCATCGTCCCCTTGCACCCAATCGCCAAGGGCCATTTACTGGTTATAGCAAAGACTCAGGTCGATGAATTTCAAGATCTGGCCGACGGCGACTACCAAGCACTCATGAAAACCGTCAAAATGATGGCCCAACACATGAAACAACGCTTACAGACCAAACGGGTTGGTCTGCAGATTGTTGGCTTGGATGTGCCGCATGTTCATGTTCATGTTGTTGCTTTCGATACCATCGAAGAATATCGCCAGGCTGCTGACGAGAGCAGTCCACCAGATGAAGCCAAGATGGCCGAGCTGGCCCAAAAGCTGGCACTCTAGGAGTATAATAAAGACATGTTTTTGATCTCATTTATGCTGGCGGCTGGTATTGGTGGCTGGATTTACATGCATCTGATGCGTACCTCGGGCAATAATGTCCGTTCTTCACTAACTGCTGCCGGAATTGTCGCCCTACTAGTGTTCTTAGTGGTCTTCTTTTTGCTTGGATCACTCCTGCCTAGCTAAACTAGCCGTTTAATACCAATTTTATTCGCCACAACCACCCGATAACTGATATGATATGGGTATATGAGTAATGGGGTGGACGAAAAAAGTCTGGGTTTACGTTTGCAAGCTGCTCGCAAAGCGGCTGGCTTAACGCAGCAGGAACTGTGCCAGAAGGCCCATTTGGCCTACTCAACATTGGCCAAGATTGAGCGTGGTGCCATTAAGGCCCCGTCAATCTTTACCATTCAGAGCATCGCTGACACCGTTGGGCTGAGTTTAGACGAATTAATTGGCACAGGGGCACCTAGTAAGCCAAAACCGGTTAAAAAGACGGCTAAATCGGGTGTACGCTTTGTCTACTTTGACGTTAACGGTTGCCTGGTGCGCTTTTTCCACCAGGCCTTTTCGCGCTTGGCGCATGAAACCGGTCTACCGGTTGATCAGATAGAAACCACTTTCTGGCATTATAACGATGCCGTTTGTCGGGGAGAAGTGTCGCTGGCAGAATTTAATCAGGCCTATGCCAAGCGACTCAAGCTACCCAGCCTAGATTGGCAAAAGTACTACCTGGATGCCGTCGAGCCAATTACCGAAATGGAGGCCTTTCTACCCTGGGCTGTCGAGCACTACGAGGTTGGCTTGCTAACTAATATCATGCCCGGATTTATTGAGGCTCTTCAGGCTGCTGGCAAGGTGCCTACCCTTCCCTATCACTCTGTTATTGATTCCTCGCAGGTAAAAGCGATTAAGCCAGAAGCTAAAATCTACCAGATCGCTCAAGAAAAGGCCGGCGTGGCGCCCCATGAAATACTCTTCGTCGATGATAGCCGCAGCAACCTGATGGCAGCCGAAAAACTGGGTTGGCACGTTATGTGGTTCGACGACTATCGGCCGGCACAGAGTGTAGCCCACATCAAAGAGGCATTGAGCTTTAACTAAAGCGTTGTTTCTGTTCCTGGATACCTTGTAAGAGTCGTTCGGCTTCGGCCAACTGTTCTTTGGTCTGCTTCACAATCGCCTCTGGTGCGTTGTCTACGTAAGACTTGTTGCCAAGGCGTTTCTTTAGTTGCTGAACGATGCTAGCCTGCTGGGTTTGCTGATCGTCCAATTCTTTTAGGTAGGCCTGGGCCTTTTCGGTAGAAACATTTAGCCAGCACGGGTAAGTCGATTGAATTAGTTTTACCCCCTGCCCGCCCGGCGCTTCGCTAACGGCGGTGATCTTGGCTAGTTTGGCGATTTGGGCGGCGTGGTCGTTCAAGAAAGCCTCGCCACTGTGTTGCAGCTCGAGGTCATTGGTTTTAAGAGCTCGTGCCATCACGCGCACCTCTGTTACGATGGTTTTAATCGCTTCAAAGTCTTTGGCCTGCTTGGCGTTGGCCGTAACTGGCTCTGGCCAGTCACTGGTTGTTAGTAGGCTATCAGGTTGCCAGGCCAGTGTTTGCCAAATGGTTTCGGTCACAAAAGGCGCGAACGGGTGAGCTAACTTCAGGATAGTTTCTAAAGAATAGGCCAATACCGAGGGGTTATGGGCTTCTTTTGAGGCTTCAATATACCAATCGGCAAAGTCATCCCATAGTAAATGATAGATCGTGTCATAAGCCTCGGCCAGGCGGAAGGACTCTAAATATAAACCAATTACCTCTGTAGATTGTTGTAACTTACTCAACATCCAGTGATCGGCTGGTGTTTGTGGTTGCGGCACAGTACTTACTGCTTTGTCGCCAAGCTTGTCTTCTATGAAGCGCGCTACATTCCAGAGTTTGTTACAGAAGTTGCGGGCGCCAATTACCTTAGTTTCGTCATACGGCTGGTTATTGCCAGCGGTTTGGCCGGCAATCACGCCCATACGGAAGGCGTCTGAGCCAAACTCTTCTACCTTGGTGATCGGGTCGATGACATTGCCCTTGCTCTTGCTCATTTTGGCGCCATGCTGGTCTAACACTAAGCCATGCAAGTAGACGTTTTTAAATGGAACTTCCCCGGTAATATAGAGACCAAACATGATCATACGGCTAACCCATGGGTACAAAATGTCAGCCCCAGTATCCATGACGCTTAAGGGGTAAAACTCTTTAAAGTCGGCCCCTTCGGGAAAGTCCAGGGTGGCATAAGGCCAGCTCGAACTGCTAAACCAAGTATCGAATACATCGGGGTCGCGGCGGTAGGTCTTGCCTTCCACTACAATCAGTTCTTCTTTAACGCGGTCGTCAAAGATCCAGTCGTCTTCGTTGTCGATGTTCTGGAAAGCCGGGATAGGAATCCCCCAAGCAATCTGGCGACTGATGTTCCAGTCGCGCAAACCCTGCAGATAGCTGATTAGTTGAGTTCGTTTATTGTCTGGATAGAAAGTGATTTGCTTGTCTTCCAGGGCTTTGATGGCCGGTTTTACCAGAGGTTGCATATTGACGAACCATTGTTCGCGCAACAGCGGTTCAATGACCGTACCACACTTATAGCAGTGACCAACACTGTGTTTAACGGCCTCGGTTTTGACTAACAACGAGGCCGCTTCTAAGTCTGCCACAACTTGTTTGCGGGCGTCGGTAACGGAGAGGCCGCGATAAGCTTCGGGGACATCGGTCATCTTGCCTTCATGGTCGATTACGGTGATCATCGGCAGGTCATGACGTTGAGCGACCTCGTAATCGTTGGGGTCGTGAGCCGGCGTGATCTTAACGGCGCCGGTACCAAAGGTCTGCTCCACCATGGCGTCGGCAACGATTGGTATTTCGCGTTTCGTCAGAGGTAAATGAATGGTTTTGCCAATGTATTTGGCATAACGTTTATCGTCGGGGTGAACGGCCACGGCAGTATCGCCCAGCATGGTTTCGGGGCGCGTTGTAGCGACGACCACTTCCCCGCTACCATCGGTCAGAGGATAGCTAATATGCCACAAATGGCCAGCATCTTCTTGGTATGCTACCTCAATGTCGGCAAAGGCGGTGCCATGAAAGGTACAGAAGTTAACCAGGCGCTTACCGCGGTATATTAGTTTGTCGTCCCACATCTGTTTAAATGTGGCATAGGCGCGGTCGACAATCTTTTGGTCAAGGGTAAAGGTGAAGCGACTCCAGTCTATACCAGCTCCTAGCTTGCGGAACTGGGCCTCATAGTTATCTCTGTTCTGAGCGACAAATTCGTAGATCTGGTCGTAGAGTTGCTCGCGGGTAAAGTCAAAGCGACTCTTCCCTTCTTTGGCCAGGTGTTTTTCGTAAACCACTTGAGTTTCAAAGCCGGCATGGTCGGCCCCTGGTAAAAGCAGCGCGTTATAGCCTTTCATACGGTGGTAGCGAACCAAAATATCTTCGATAGCATTAGTTAGGCCATGGCCGATGTGCAGGTTGCCGTTGGCGTTAGGCGGTGGGACGACAATACTAAAGCTGGGCTTGCCATTGCCGCTTTGCGGCGTAAAGGCTTGGCTCTTTTCCCAAAGAGCGTAGATGGTTTCTTCGTACTGACCCGGTTCGTAGGCTTTTGATAGCTTCACGTAATTTCCCTGCCCCTGATTCACCTAATATTAACTTCTTAAGAATACCACATCTGTTAGAGAGCTAGAATTTAATAATTCACAACCCTATTCGCCTCGACCAATTCTTAACTTTTAATTAAGACGCAAACAGATACAGATTCATGTGAAAATTATTAAAACATTATTAAATCAAGCTCCCCTACCCCTGGAACTTGCTGTAATAATGTCTACTATTTTAATCAAACTAAGCTCTAAGGCTGAGAACGTGCAGGCCTGCTGCGTTCATTTCCCAGTGTTTGTTTTCAAGCACTAGCATACTACACAAAACTGACCTGTGCTACATTGACAAAGCACAAGCAATATTACATAGAAAGGTTAGGTTCAATCCCTAGAGTATAGGGGTCGGCCAGAGGTCGCTGGTGCTTGGCCATAAAGCAGCCTAAGTTTGCGATCATGGCGCCATTGTCGGTGCACAGCTTGGGGTCGGTGTAGCTGATTGAACAGGGGAGGCGATCGGCCAACTGTTTCCGTAACTCTGGGCTGGCAGCTACACCACCGGCAATAACCACGCTGGCGGGTTGAAACTCCTTGTAGGCCAAGATTGTCTTATCAACCACGGTTTCGACGGCAATACGCTGGAAGCTGGCGGCAATATCGGCCTTCTGAGGTTCGCTGAGTAGCCCTGCAAGCTCAAATGAGGGAAAATCGTGTGGTTTACCACAAAGTTCTTGAATAGTTCTTAAAACGGCTGTTTTTGGCCCAGAAAAACTAAAATCATACTTGCCCGGCATCTTAGCCTTGGGAAAGGTGAAAGCCAGCGGGTTCCCTTCGAGGGCCTTTTTGCCAATGCTGGGGCCACCGGGGTAGGGAAGGCCTAGTACCTTGGCGACCTTATCAAAGGCTTCGCCAATGGCGTCGTCATGGGTTTGGCCCAGCAGGGTGTAGTCAAAGTGGTCGCGGAATAATACGAGTTGGCTGTGACCACCACTGACAATTAGGGCTAATAAGGGGAAAGATGGCTGGTTGGATGGCAAGGTGTAGCCGGGCAGGGGAGTTTGCGTTAAGAAGTTGGCGTAAACATGACCCTCAACATGGTTAGCGGCGTATAGCGGTTTCTGCTTAGTTATGGCCAGGCTACGGGCCGTCATAACACCTACCAAAAGGCTGCCGCTTAGACCGGCGCCGTAGGTTACGGCTATACCATCAATGTCGTCCCAGGTGCAGGCGGCTTGCTCTAGAGCCTCTTTGATTACGGGGATAATCGACTCGATGTGGCTACGGGCGGCGATTTCTGGAATGACACCACCATACTGAGCATGGATATCCATACTGGTAGCCACGGCGTTGCCCAGTAAAGTATAGCCATCCTCTACTATAGCGGCGGCTGTTTCGTCACAACTGGACTCAATCCCAAGAATCTTCATGAAACCTAGTATACTGGGGGTTAATGGGTTTGCGAAGAATAGTTAAGAAAGTTATCCCCGGTAAAGCCTTTAAGGCCATTGAGCCCTATGGTCACTGGGGCGAGGCGGTAATTGCTCAAGCTAAGCATGGTTTTCCGGCCCGCCAGCTCCAGATCATCGGTGTTACTGGTACCGACGGCAAGACCAGTACCTGCAGCCTAATTACGCAAATGTTGCGCGCCAATGGCTATAAAGTGGCCATGATGACGACTATTTCGGTTGATTATGGTGATGGCAAGGGCGAGCAGGCCAACCCCAGTCGGATGACTACCATGGGGGCGATGGACCTGGTCGGCAAACTTAAGAAAATCAAAGACAGCGGGGCCGAGTGGCTGGTGCTCGAAACCACCTCGCACGCTCTGGCTCAACACCGGGTTTGGGCGGTGCCTTACAGCGTGGCCGTAATGACCAACCTGAGCCATGAACACCTTGACTACCACGGTACGTTTGAGCGTTATCGTGACGCCAAAAAGATGTTGTTTACGCAGACTAATCGTAATCGTAAAGGGCTGAGAGTTGGTATTGCCAACGCCGACGACCCCAGCGGTGAGCTATTTGCCAAAGAGGTCAAGAACCCGATACTGTACGGCCTAAAGAAGGGTGGCTTGCGTGCCGAGGACGTTAAGTTGACCCCAGTTGGCAGCACCTACAAGGCTACCATCGACGGCGACAGCTATGATATTACCTGTCACTTGCCAGGCAGTTTCAACGTTTACAACTCGTTAGCCGCAGTTGGCGTGGGACGGGCGATTGGCTTAACCAAGCAACAGGTGGAGCAGGGGATTGCTAGCTTGCAAGCCGTCGAAGGCCGTATGACCCGGGTTGATGAGGGGCAGGATTTCGCGGTAATCGTTGATTACGCCCACACACCAGAAAGCTTTGAAAAGATTTTTACCGAGGTTAGACCGCTCACCAAGGAGCGCTTAATTACCGTATTTGGCTCGGCTGGCCGGCGTGACGAAAGCAAACGGGCGGCTCAAGGCGAAGTGGCTGGCAAACTCTGCGACGTCGTCATTGCTACCGAAGAAGATGATCGCGACATTGATGGTCAAGAAATCTTGGAACAAATCGCCAGTGGCGCCGAAAAAGCCGGCAAACACCGCGGCAAGGACTTGTTTTTGGTGCACAAACGCGAAGACGCCGTGCAAAAAGCCATCGAAATGGCCAAAAAAGACGATATCGTCATCTTGTTAGGGAAGGGGCACGAAAAATCCATCTTAAGCAATGGTCCTAAGGCGGCTGAACTGCGCCACATGGTCCAAAGTGACGACGACCCGCGCCGGGTAGTAAAACGCGATTACGACGAGGTGGCGACAGTCAAAAAAGCGCTACGCGTTATCAAGCGTTAAGCTAACGCAACGAATATAACCACCACCTTTGGCTAGCTCACTGACTGCTGGGGTGATTGTTTTGAGCCCGTGCGCTTCAATCGCTTTTTTTAGCTCCGGTGCTTGGGCGCTCATGATCACCGTTTCACCGCTAGAAACCAGATTACAGGCAAAACCTTTGGTAGCTTCTTCTAATGAAACTTCAATTTTATCGATTGGCAGACGCTCAATTTTATTCTGACTCTCTGGTACAAAAGCTTCGGGGCACCAAGCGATCAGGTTTGGCGTCAATACTGATAAGGCTAAGTCGATGTCATAAAAAAAGCTGTCTGGCCAACCAGTCACAGCATTTACCACCGGAACGCCCTTAAGCCGTGACGGCACGGTCTGTAGGCCGATTACTTGATAGCCTAGGGTTTCGGCGATAAAACGGTGCATTTGCGGGTCGGTCCGGTAACGACTACCCATAAAGACTAGGTCACCGCAAGGTAGAGCATCGCCCTGTCCACTGAAGTGAAAAGGCGCCTCCACGGTGACAAAGCCTAGGTTTTCTAGGGCCTCTTTGGCGTGGGGCTCTTCGGCTTGGCGCTTGTTGGGAAGGGAAGACATAACTGCCATATTACCCCTGGTAAGCGCCCAGTTGGCCGTGTAAACCCCGTCCTGGCAATCTGGAGGTGCAGCCACTGTTTCTATTGCTATGCCGGCATCTTTAAAAGCGGCCTGTATAGCCTGGTGTTCCTGATTAGCCTTTTGTCGGTCGACCGCCAGAGAACTATCCATATACGGGTTAATCGCAAAATCGTCAGAAAAATAATCTGTTCCAGACATCAATACGCGACGATTTATGGTAGCCATTAGCATAGATTGTAGCACTGGCCACCAAGTGCCCAAACTGTTGACAAAAAGGCATAAGACAAGTATAATATGGCAAATTATGACAGATTTAGACAACATTGTTTATTTAGATGAATATCGTCGTGACAGAGTGGCAGAGCCAGTTACTGACGAACAAACTTTAACCGAGGCTGAATTAGCTGAGGCCGCAAGTTTTTTTCACTATGATGGTGATGATCTTGAAGGCTATCTCGCAACAGCTGAAACTGTTGTGGTTGGCGATATTGCTGAAGTTGAACCGGACGAAGAATTAATTATGCTGGACACGATAATGGCTAGGAACTTCATGAAGCTGATCGCAAGACAAAGCAACCAAACCACAGCAACGGACCCACAGTTGTAAATTAAGCATAAGTGTGATATAATAACAGCATTATGGCAAAGCAACAGCGCCGTCGCCCGCAAGTAAGCGGATTGCACGCCGAAAGCGGTAATATTGTCGGCCGCGGTCAAGATAACCTTGTTCATGGCTTGAAGCTGCCGCCCGAAGCACGACTTTTAGCTGAAAGTGGTGACTGGGTGGTTAAGATTAGTCACAAGACCCCCAACCAACGCCGCCAAGAGCGTTGGTCAATTCACCAAGCCGATGAAGCGGTTGTCCGGGGCACTCATTACAAGAAGAATAAGTACGAAATTTTGACGCACTTTTTGGGAGATTACATCCCCGAGTCAATGTTCCTGGCGTCAACCGTTGAAGAGAATGGCGTGTCGCGCCCAGCCGAAATAATTGTTCAAAAGCGGGTTCCAAACGTTAGATTTATGGATCTTAATCCTGACCAGCAGCGTGACCCCCGTTTACTGCATAACGTTCGTGGCCTGTTCAATGGTTTGAAGTATATGTACTCAGTGATCGGTGAAGTTAACAGCCGCACAAGTGACGGGGTTAACTTAGACGGTAAGCTTGATCTTGGTGGTATCTCTGACTTTGTAAAAGGTGAAAGCGTGGACTATAAGTTCACCGACCAAGATGCCGAAAAAACAACCACTACAAGTAAAACCAAAAATATACTTGTTGACCCAGAGACCATGGATATTTACTGTATCGACTTTGATCAAGGTGACTGGATGCCCGGCATGGACGAAGCCAAAGAAATGATTTTCGAGATCGATGCCCAGCGTCAGGATCGGGCTGATCACGCCGCCCAAGTAGCTTTACGTGGCTACATGTCTCCACCAGAACGATAACTAAGCTAAATTTGGCACTCTAGGCTTGAAAGTGCTAAAAATCTTCGCTACAATGCCTCTACCAAGAGGTTTTTAACGTTTTAAAAGGAGGTTTTTATTATGTCCCTCAATCTACACCCTCTCGCGGATTACATCGTTGCGCAAGGTGATACTGCTAACGAGCGCACAGCTAGTGGTTTGTACTTGCCCAATAATGCTCAAGAAAAGCCTAAGACTGCCACCGTATTGGCGACTGGTCCGGCCGTTACACAGGTAAAAAAAGGTGATCGTATCATCTATAAGAGCTACAGCACTACCGATGTAAAGGTAGAAAAAGAAGACTATATTTTAGTAAAAGAAGAAGACGTCCTGGCGACGGTTAAATAAGGAGACACACGTAATGGCAAAAAAAGTATTTTACGATGACGATGCTCGCCGCCGCGTGCTAGCTGGTGCCGAGATTTTGTACAACGCAGTTAAAACTACCATGGGTCCAAAAGGCCGCAACGTAGTTATCAGTAAAGCCTACGGCAGCCCAACCGTGACTCATGACGGTGTAACTGTTGCTAAAGGCGTCGAATTGGCCGAAGAAGACGACGAAACCTTGGGCTACAAGGTTGGTGCCGAGCTCATTAAGCAGGCTGCTAATAAGATGAATGATGTTGCCGGTGATGGAACTACCACTGTAACGGTGCTAACTTACCACATTTTGAATGAAGCTAATAAGCTAATTGCCGCTGGTCACAACCCAATGCTGTTACGCAAGGGCCTAGAAAGTGCTGCCCACGAAGTTATTAGCAAACTGGGTGGCTTGGCCGAAGATATTAAGGGTAAGAAGTCGCGCGTGGCCGAAGTTGCTACTATCTCGGCTGGTGATGCCGAAATTGGCCAATTAATTGCAGATGTCATCGACAAGGTTGGTAAAGAAGGCGTTGTCACTGTAGAAGAAGGCCAGGGTCTAGATCTAGAGAGTGAAGTTGTTGAAGGCTTTACCTTTGACCGTGGTTTTGTCAGTGCCTACATGGTAACTGACACCACTCGCATGGAGGCAATCGCCGAAAAGCCGGCCGTAGTTATTACCGAACAAAAAATTACCAGTATTCAAGAATTCCTACCTTTGCTAGAAAAATTGGCGGCGGCTGGTAAGAAAGACCTAGTTCTAATTGCCGAGGATGTTGAGGGCGAAGCCTTAGGTACCCTAGTACTCAACAAGCTCAAGGGCGTATTTAACACCATCGCCGTTAAGGCGCCATCATTTGGTGATCGCCGCAAGGAAATCCTTGAAGACATCGCCATCCTAACAGGGGCAACCGTTATTACCGAAGACCAAGGCATGACGTTCGAAAACGTTGACCTTGATGTCGTTGGTAGCGCCCGCAAGATTATTGTCGGCAAAGACGAAACCACTATTATCGAAGGTGCTGGTCGGGCCCAAGACGTCAAAGTCCGCATCGACCAAATTAATGGCCAGGCGTTGACTGCTAGCAGTGAATACG
Organism: Patescibacteria group bacterium; assembly: GCA_030916945.1. Taxonomy (GTDB): domain Bacteria; phylum Patescibacteriota; class Saccharimonadia; order Saccharimonadales; family JAUPVS01; genus JAUPVS01. Next base: position 49,585 of record JAUPVS010000002.1, on the reverse strand, counting down.
ACAAAGAAAACTTTGAAAAACGCCGAGCTGCTCTAAGTGGTAAAGTTGCCGTAATTAAGGTTGGTGGTGCCACCGAAACCGAAATCGAAGAAAAGAAATTCCGTGTCGACGACGCCGTGGCCGCTGTTAAGGCCGCCTTGGACGAAGGTATTGTGGCCGGTGGTGGCGTGACGCTGCTAAACCTGAGCGACGGTATAAAGGTTGAGGGCTCGGATAGCGAAGCGGCTGGTCGTCAGCTACTCAAGACAGCTCTATTACAGCCTTTCTTTGAGCTGATGCGCAACTCTGGCCTGAACCCCGACGAGTGGTTACCCAAGATTCGCGATGCCAAGAAGCCAGGGCAGGGTGTTAACGTTAATACTCCAGATAAGCTGGTTGATCTGAAGGCTAAGGGTGTAGTTGACCCAGCTCGAGTAACTAAAGAAGCCGTTCAAAACGCTGTGTCGGTGGCCGGTACAAGCATGACAATGGGTGCCTTGGTGGTTGATATACCCGAAAAGAACAATGACGCTGCTGCAGCCGCTGCTGGTATGGGCGGTGGCATGATGGGCATGTAATAGCTTGCGCTCCCGCTAGTTCTGTATTACTGTAGGTAAAATTAAGGTGTTGGTGGGCTAAGGGAGTAGCATATGTGGTCATTTCGCCGAAAACAGCAAACCGATCAACCAGTTGAAACGACTGAGTCGCCAGAAGTAAATTCTGCCAAAGACATATATCAGCCCAATAGTTCACAGGGTATGGGCCGGGTATGGTTGGTTTCGATCGCAACGTTTATTGTTACGGCTCTATTTGTGCTTGGTTTGTTTTGGTTCGGCCAATGGGCTTGGAACGCTGTTACTAAAGACGATGAGCCAACAAGTACTCCGACCACCCAGGGCACTGATCAGACCGAACAAAAGGCAGCCGGTGATCAACCGGCACCATCAACACCAGAAACATCAACACCGGCGCCAAATAATTCTGGTAGCACTTCCGGCAATACAGCTCCAGCTCCAACTCCCACCCAGACACCAGCAACTGGTCCAACGGTAACAGACTTACCGCGTACCGGTCCTACTAGCGACGAGTAAAAAGATTACTTTTGTGTAAAGTAGTTGATTTCGTTAACGATATCTAACAGAGCTTGGGCACGTACTTTTTCGTCGCTGATTTTTTGAGCGGCTTCGTGCGCAACCTTAACTAGGCTGGCGCTATCGGTTGCCTGGATCATCATCATGGTGGTTTTGAACTTTTCTTCTGGGGTTTGATCGAGCTGATCGACTAGTGGAGCAAGTTCTTCTAGCGCTTGTTTCTTGAGGGTGAGTAGCTCATCGTCGTCTTCGCTGTTGGGCGATGTGTTGCTACTTGCTGGGGCTTCTTCGGTTGAGGAGTCTGTTGTCGTAACTTCTGGGGTTACTTCGGGGGCAGCACTAGGCTCTTCGGTTGGTTCACTAGCTGGCACATCTGGTGTGGCGGCTTCTTCAGCTTGGTCGGAGTTGTCATCAGCCGGCGAGCTAACTAATGGATTGTCCGATGGTGGAGTGGAAGGGCTGTCTGTAGCCGGGCTTGGATCGGTAACCGCACCGACACTGCTAACATCTGGGGTATCGCTGGTAGTTGGATCGGTGGTTGGCGCCACCACTACAGTTTCATCTTTTTTTTCGTCGTTATCGTCGTGGCCAAACATGTACCCACCCCCTATTAGATTACTATTAAACTATAAGCACTATACCATAGCCATGGCGTATACTAAAAGGTATTAATTGGAGGCTGTGCAGCGTATGTTAGACGATCTTGCCTATATTCATGAACGTGATGTTGAAGATGCCCTGGGAATTGTTGAAAAGCAAGGCCAACAGCTGGCCCAGGCCTTTAGTTTATCGGGCGCAACTGCCTTTCAGCCGATTCAAAATATTGTCTATGCCGGCATGGGCGGGTCGGCCCTGGCTGCCTTGCTGGCCCAAACCTGGCCACCGGTGACTGTGCCATTTCAGGTAGTACGTGATTACGACCTACCTCACTACGTTAACGAAAGAACACTGGTTATTTGCGCTAGCTACTCGGGCAATACCGAAGAGACCTTATCGGCTCTGGCCCAGGCCGAACAGAAAGGTTCACAGATCGTTATTATTACTGGTGGCGGCAAGTTAAAAGAGGCCGCCCAAACCAAGAATTACCCGTTATTGGAGCTTCCTAAGACTGCTCAGCCTAGATACGCTGTGCTGGCTAACTTCAAGGCCTTGTTAGTAACCCTAGAAAAGTCAGGCGTAGTGGCGGCTAAGGACTTCGTCCAAACCGTTGAGGCAGCTGGGTCGTTTTTGAACCGTGAAGTTGCTGCCTGGCGACCTGATGTTGCGGTCAAAGATAATCTTGCCAAACAAATCGCCCAAGAGTTAATTGGGAAGTCAGTTGTTGTATATGCTGGACCACATTTGTATCCGGCGGCCTATAAGTGGAAGATTAGTGTGAACGAGAACGCCAAGCAAGTCGCTTGGCTAAACCAGATACCGGAGTTCAATCACAATGAATTTATTGGCTGGAGTAAGCAGCCGACCGACAAGCCTTACACTGTGGTTGACTTAAGAAGTAGTTTTGAACATCCGCGCGTCCAGAAACGCTTTGAAGTCAGTGCGCGTTTACTTTCTGGCATGCGTCCAGAACCAATTACCGTACAGGCTAAAGGGGACACAGTATTAGAGCAAGTGCTGTGGACATCGGCGTTGGGCGACTTTGTTAGTATCTATTTAGCTTTATTGAACGGCCTAAACCCAGCTCCGGTTGATTTGGTCGAGAAATTTAAGGTAGCATTAGACTCATGAGTGACCAAGCGCCAATTTTTGACCCCAGCCAATTTAGCAACCAACCGTATGCCAAGAAAGTCGATAAACCTTGGGGCTACGAGGTGCATTGGGTGCCTGCCGACGCTCCTTACATGGGTAAGCTGCTGCACATTAAGGCCGGTGCTAAGCTAAGTCTGCAGATTCACGACCAAAAACAGGAAAGCTGGTTTATCCACGCCGGTGAGGCTAAAGTTATCTGGGAAGACAACACCGGTCAGTTGATCGAAACTGTATTGCAACCCGGACAGGGTTATAGTACCCAGCTGGGCCAGAAGCACCGCTTGGTTGGTGTGACCGACTGTGACATTATCGAAGTATCGACACCCGAACTGGGCACCACCTGGCGCTTAGAAGATGACTATGCCCGCCCCGACGAAACGCCCGAACAACGCAAAAAAGAGCGCGGCGAAGCTTAGATTGGCTTGTCTCTAATGCCTAGAGAGTGGGCAACATAGACAACAACCAGGTGTAGACCAAAATAGCTGACAATGATAACAGCCATTGTTTGCACAGATAGCTGCATCCAGGGGTACAAGAATAGTAGGCCGCCAATAATATAGTCGGTTTGATCAAACGGGAACCAGCTGGAGCCGGCCGGGATGCCGCGGCGGCGTTTTATGGCACTCTCGACGGCGTCTCCAAACAGAGCGCCAAAGCCCATAATAAAGCCCAGCCCAAAAGTAGCCCACAACGAACTATGATAATCGACGATCGGTGACAATAGTAGGGCGGTTAAACCACCGATTAAGCTACCCGTTAGAACACCCCGCCAAGTTTTGTTGGTGCCTAGCAGGCGTTTGCCGTGCCAGCTAATACCAAAGTCCATCGGTGTCTGCCAGTTCTTGATGACTGGTATTTTATTGGCTATAACCGGGGTGGCGTTGGCTAAACCAGCCGGCAAAAAAAGTAAAATCGCTTGTAGCCAGCTCATGATTTCCTCTGCAGTTTCTTTCGAAGTTTATTATATTTAGGTGCGGCCAATGTTATTAGAGGTGGTCGGGCGGCACAAAGCGTGGCCTGCTCTAGCATTTCAAGTAGATTGGCTTTAGTAATGGCTTGGTCGGTGACCGTGTAGGTATGACCAACGCCGCGCACGGTATGAGCGTCGCTACTGGCTGCCATCTGAACATTATGTCGCTTAGCCCAAACCAAGGCCTCGGTGCTGCGGTTTTGAGCCACTGCCCGACCATTATGAACCTCAATGATGTCAATGTAGTCGGCTAAACTGTCCAGAACGACGGCTTGGAGGCCATGCCGAATGGTTTCGAAAGGGTGGGGGATGTATACCAGGCCGCCCTGGTCGTGAATTGCCTTAACAGTTTCTAGGGCGGTCACCCCGGGTTTAACGGGCTTTTTTAGGAATAAGCCGATGATTTCGCCTTGGCGGGTCATAACCTCTTCGCCAACGATAATGCGTTTGCCAAGATCCTGTCTTAACTGCAGGGCTAGCGCTATCTGGTTGTGGTCGGTCACGGCAATAAAGTCTAGATGGCCACTGTCCAGCAAGTGCTGGTATTGGCGGGGGGTGATGCCGCCGTCGTCTGATGCGATTGAGTGGGTGTGAAGATCAATTTTAAGCATGGCTAGCGGAGTTTCTGCATTACCATTCGAACTCTTTGTAGGGCTGTAACCCAGGCCAGGAGAGCAATCACAACTATGGCAACGGGTAGCTGATTAAAGAGTAGACCAACAATAATCACGAACATTCGAACATCAAAACTCATAATGCCGCCACGAAAGACCTTGTTGGTTTGGTGGCGTTCATTCTCTATGTCTTTAGTAACAACTTCGCCCCAAGCGTTAATGTAGCTAACCAGTAAACCGGCACCACAAGCCACCACTGCCCAAACTGCCATGTTGGGCTGGCCGGACCATACAAAGAAGTAGGCAATTCCAATATAGAGCAAGGCTTCTTTCATGCGGTCGGTGACCGAGTCTAAGAACATGCCGAGGTTACTGGCCCGTCCTTGGAGGCGAGCTAACTGACCGTCTAGGGTGTCAAATAAGCCAAAAATAATCAGGAATAAGCCGGCGTATATAAAGTAACCACGGGCAATTAGCAGGGCAATTGGTAGGTGCATGGCAAAGCCAAACAAGGTAACAGCGTTGGGCGAAAGTTTACCGCCGCTAAGTTTATTTAATAGCTTGGCAACGGCCAAAGCGCCGCGCTGGACCAATTTTCGACAACTGTCGAGTAGGTTGTAGAGTGGTTGCATCGGCTATATTATAACCCACTTGCTATAATAGGAGAGTATGGGAGCTACTACACGAACGTCACGCGACCAGCTCTTGCTAACCTTGATGGCTTCAAGTGCCGTTAGTTTAGGCTTCCTATTGGTGCGTATTTTGGCGACACAAACCTGGACCTACTGGTTCTTAGCTTGGAATTTGGCACTGGCCTGGCTTCCTTTGGCGTTTGCCTGGTGGCTACTGGCTCGTCTTGGCAAGACACGCTGGCATCACTGGACGAACCTTTTATTAACAGTGCTATGGCTGGCCTTTCTACCCAATGCCTTTTACATTGCCAGTGACATGATTCATCTGCGTGCCACCGGTGACATCAGCCTGCTATACGACGTCACGATGTTTATTTCGTTCATGTTCAACGGCTTCATTTTAGGCTATGTCAGTTTGTATGGTATCCACGCCAGGCTACGCCAAACCTTGGGACGCAACGTCGCCCACTTCTTGGCCGGGTTAGTGTTACTACTGTGCAGTTTTGCAATTTACCTCGGGCGCTATCTGCGCTGGAACAGCTGGGATATTATCCTGAATCCGTTTGGACTGATCTTTGATGTTTCGGAGCCCTTTGTTAACCCGTCGAGTCACCCGCAGGTCTTTACCACTACGCTTATGTTCTTTGCCTTGCTGACGAGTATTTATGCGGTTGGCTATCAGCTAGTTCGGCTGGCTCGGCAGAACAGCCACGAAGCCAGGCGCTAATCTGTTATACTAGCTACCATGACCTATCTTGTGGAGCTTTTAGCGACAGCCTGTAACGAACTATTTGGCATTACCGTTGAACCGGAACTGACTCGTCCCGACGAGCAGTTCGGTGATTTCTCTAGTAACGTTGCTTTGCAGCTTGCCAAACAGACCAAGCAACCTCCGCGCGACATAGCTGAGCAAATTAAATCTTACCTAGAAGCCAATAACGATGGTTCAATCTCCAGTGTCAGCGTGGCTGGACCGGGCTTTCTGAACCTAACCCTGGCCGACAAGCTACTGCTTAACGTTTTGCACGAGGTACAGGCTAAAAAAACTGACTTTGGCAAGAATCAGACTCTGGCTGGCCAAACGATTGTTATCGAAACCAACAACCCTAATCCTTTCAAAGATCTTCACATCGGCCATGCTTATAACATTATCGTCGCTAATACGATCGCCAATATTTTAGAGTCCGCCGGAGCAAAAGTTCATCGTGTTAGTTATCACGGCGATGTTGGTTTGCATGTGGGCAAAAGCATGTGGGCGATCCTCAAGCACATCAACAATGATCCGTCGCAACTAGCTGCTGTTGGCCAGGCCGAACGAGCCAAGTTTATGAGCGAAATGTACCGCCAAGGCTCGGCCGCTTACAAGGACAACCAGCAGGCACAAGCCGAAATCGAGGAACTTACCAAACAGAGCTTTCGCCTCGATGATCCAATCTTCACCGAGGTTTACGAGACATGTAATCAGTGGAGTTTTGAATACTTTGACACTATCTTTAAACAACTCCAGTCGACCCCGGTCGAAAAGAGGTACTTGGAGCGCGACGCCGACGTCTTGGGCAAGCAACTAGTGCTCGACCATGTACCTGATGTCTTTACGGAGAGCGACGGTGCGGTTATTTATGAGGGTGAAAAGGATGGCCTACACACTGCCGTGTTTATTACTCAGAGGGGGACGACTCTGTATGCCGCCCGTGACTTGGCGCTGGCCGTTCAAAAAGACGAAGACTTTAAGATGGATGCTTCGATTGTAATAACTGGCAATGAACAGCAGGCCTACTTTAAGGTGGTCTACGCGGCGCTAGGTAACTTTATGCCGGAATTGGCCAACAAATGCTTCAGTCTACCGCACGGCATAATTAAACTCACCACTGGCAAAATGAGTAGCCGAACCGGTGATGTGATTAATATTGAGTGGTTGTTTGATGTGGTGGCAGCGGCGCAGCAGGACAAGGGCTACACCGGGGATAGCCAGGCCGATAGTCAGTTTGCCGCCATCGCCTATCTCTTCTTGAAAGCCCGAATTGGCGGTGACATCGTGTTTGATCCTGCCGAGAGCGTCAGCCTAGAAGGGAACACCGGACCTTATCTGCAATATGCGCATGCTCGCGCTCGCAGTATCTTGCGTAAGGCCGAGGTTCAAGGAGCTAGCGAGGTTGATGAACTTCAGCCAGCTGAACGTTCGTTAGTTCGCAAGCTGTCAGAATACGCCGATGCCGTTGAACGATCGTCGCACGACCGGATGCCGCACTACATTGCCACCTACCTCTATGAACTGTGCCAGACTTTTAATCGTTTTTATGAACAGAACCGTGTAATTGGTGATGAACGGCAAGACTTTCGACTAAGTTTGGTGGCGGCGTATGCCCAAGTTCTTAAAAACGGCTTGGAACTACTCAATATTGCTGCGCCCGAACAGATGTAGTCATACTTGGCTTTAGCTTGCGAAAAAGGTAAAATAATTGCATATGGCCGAAAAAAAGCACGTAAAAGCACATGAGACGACCGTCACCTTTCCGGCAATAACCATGCCAAAGGTGTTAAAGCCGCTGCAGGGCTTTGTTGATTTCTTGCGCGAGCAAGGTGTAGTCGGCCTAGCGATTGGTATTGTGCTGGGTGCTCAGATCAAGTCGTTGGTTGATTCGTTTGTATTTAGCTTCATCAACCCATTACTAGGTCTAATTTTGCCAGGTAACGGCGATCTCGGCCAAAAAACCCTACGTGTAACTAATGGCGAAAAAGTAGCCGTCTTCACTTGGGGCGCTTTTGTGATGCAATTCATTAGCTTCGCGATAGTGGCCGCCTTGGTGTACTTTGTGGTGCACGGTCTTAAGCTCGACAAGCTGACCAAAAAGAAAGAAAAGTAGTGTCAGCTACCAGCCAAGATTGGAAAGCCAAGCTCACCAAAGAACAGTACGCTGTTCTGCGTCAAAAGGGGACAGAGGCTCCGTTTACGGGCACCTTGCTTCATAACGAAGCATCAGGAATGTACTCATGTGCAGCTTGCGGCACCGAAATTTTTAGCAGCGAACATAAATTTGATTCAGGCAGTGGTTGGCCCAGCTTTTATGACGTTAAAAACAGCTCCAAACTTGAACTCAAGGATGACTCAAGTATGGGTGCCACAAGAACCGAAGTAGTTTGTGCTACCTGTGGTAGCCACTTGGGACATGTTTTTAATGATGCGCCACAGACGCCAACCGGGCAACGTTACTGCATTAACTCGGTGGCATTAAATTTTAAGGAAAAAGCCGCATGACCGATATAGACAAGGATAAAATACCGACTAAACTACTGTGGGTCGACCTAGAAATGACCGGCCTTGATGCTCAGCAAGACGTTATATTAGAGATCGCCGCCGAAATAACGGACTTTGACTTTAAAACACTAGAAAGCTACGAAGCCCGCATTAGTCACCCGCAGGAAACGGTTGTCAAACGCATGCAAGCCAATATTTGGTGGAAAGACTACCCGCAGAACCGTGATGAATTTGTTCAAAAGCTAGCCGAGGGCAAGCCTCTGCAGCAAGTTGAACAAGAATTAGTAGCTATTATTCAGAAGCACTTTGGTAACGATCCGGCAATTTTGGCGGGGAACTCAATACATAGTGATCGCGGTTTTATAAAGCAGTGGATGCCAGCCCTCGACCTCAAGCTTCATTACCGCATGCTCGATGTGACTAGCTTTAAAATTGTTATGCAGGGTAAATACGGTGAAGTTTTTGAAAAACCCGAGGTTCATCGTGCCTTTGACGACATTCAGGCTAGCATAGCCGAGCTGCAGCATTATTTAGATTGGTTCAAGACTGATGGATCACAAGACAGTTGAAGATTACATCCTGAGCATGCCTAATGCCCGACTGGATTATCCGTTCGGCGAAGGCGTGGCAGTCTATAAAAGGGGCGACAAAATGTTTGCTCTGATTAGTGAAGGCAAGGACCCGCTAAGAGTAAGTCTAAAGTGCGACCCGCTATTAGCCGAAAAGCTACGCGAAAAATACGAAACTGTTTTACCGGGCTATCATTTAAATAAGAAACATTGGAACACGATTATTCTGAGCGGACAGTTGCCCTGGGAAGAAGTGCAGGGCTTAATTAGACATTCCTACGAACTGGTTGGTTGATTCTTGGTAAGGTTGTTGGCCTGGTTATAGAGCTGTTCTAATAGTTGCTTCTGTGACTTGCTGGTAGCTTGTTTGTAACCAGCCGAGAGCTCCTTTTTATAGTCTTCCAAAGAGGTGCTAAGTATTTTTAGCAGCTCTTGGTCGTAACGGCCGGCTTCTTTGGCAGTTTTAAGCGCCGTGTCAGTCTTGGTGCTACGCCCCAGGGCTAGAGTCTTAGAGTTAGGCGTTTCCTTCATTTTGCCCAAAAAAGCTGTGGTTTTTTGCTGGCTGCTGGTAATGACCAAGGCGGTACTTTGGGCGAAGCCTTGAATGGCTGTATCTTTGGCATCGGTGGCGCCTTCACGACTAACACGCATAATTTCGGTTTGAGTTTGGGCAATGCCGGTTAACATTTTCTTGTCTCCGCCACCGGCGCTCGAAATAAGTAGCATGGCGATTGCAAAAAGACTGAACAGAATAAAGGCTCCACCCAGAACAAAAAGAATACGCTGTTTTTTAGACTGAGTAGTGGGCAGAACAGACTTCTTAGGCTTTTGATTACCGTTCAAAATAAAGTCGTAGGGGTTTTCACCACCAGGGAGGGGTGGCGGAATAGGTTGATTCAATTGCATACTCCCTATTTAAGCATATGCAGCATAGGTATTACCAGATAGCGTACAATATTCACAGATATGGACGCTGTAGAGGAAATCAAGCAACGACTCAGTATAGAAGACGTCATTGGGCAGTACGTTGAGCTTAAACGTGCCGGTCGCAATTTTAAAGGGTTGAGTCCGTTTGGTAACGAAAAGACGGCTAGCTTTATGGTTAGCCCCGAAAAACAGATCTGGCATGACTTCAGTAGCGGCAAGGGTGGCAATATGTTCAGCTTTGTTATGGAAATGGAAGGCGTCGACTTTAAGGGGGCCTTGGAGCTGTTGGCCCGTAAAGCTGGCGTTGAGCTGACGCAGTATCAACGCCGCCCCGGCGAGGGCAAAGTTAAGCAACGCCTTAGCGAGGCCAACGAACTGGCTGCCAAGTTCTACCAAGTGCACTTAAGTAAAAACCAGGACGCCATTGATTACGTATTCAAGAAGCGTAAGATCGACAAAAACACCGCCCTGTCGTTTCGGCTGGGTTATGCCCCCAATAACGGCGCTGCTTTAACTGATTTCGCCACCAAGAAGGGCTTTTCAACTGATGAACTAAAACGGGCTGGCTTGAGTACGCAGCGTGGCCGAGTCGGTGACATGTTTCGCAGCCGCATCATGATTCCGTTAATGGACCCACAAGGTCAGGCAATTGGTTTCACCGGCCGTCTACTAGAAGACATCCCGAATGCCCCCAAGTATCTAAACACTCCGCAAACACCCCTGTACGATAAGAGCCGTCATGTGTTTGGCTTACATTTGGCAAAGGAGTCTATTCGCAAAAGCGGCTATGCCGTAATCGTCGAAGGTAATATGGACGTGGTGGCCAGCCATCAAGTTGGCGTCAATAATGTGGTAGCAACCGCTGGGACAGCCATAACCGAGCACCACCTTAAGGCGCTATCGCGGTTTGTTCAAGATGTGCGCTTGGCCTTTGATCAAGATGTAGCCGGCATTGCTGCCGCCGAAAGAGCCATCCCACTGGCCAGTAAGGCTGGCGTGAACCTAAGTATTGTTACAGTTACTAACGCCAAAGATCCGGACGAGCTAATTCAGAAAAACCCTAAGGCCTGGCAGGAGGTGATTGATAAGCCCGAATATGCGCTCGACTGGCTGATGCGCGTTTATCAGGAGCGTCTAGATCTTGCCAAGGCTCCCGATAAGCGCCTATATAGCGACGTCATGTTAACGGTCGTAAAGAGCTTGCAGGACCCAGTTGAACAAGAGCACTTTTTAGAAAAGCTTGGTAAAACCTTGGGCGTTAGTAAAGAGGCCTTGCAGAGTAAGCTGCAAACCAATAAGCAGGCTACTCGGCTCAAGCAGCCGGCCTTTAAGCCAGCGCCTCCGGTGCATTCGGCCGAAGTTATAAAGAGCCAAAACCACTTGTTGGCCTTGGCTTTAACGGTGCCTAACTTGCGCAATCACCTAGATTTACTAACGGTTGATATGCTACCCGAAGCGCAGGGTCAGCAGCTGTTTAAATTCCTAAAGCAACACCCCGAATTTTCTGGCGGTAGTAAAGCCGACCCACAACTGTTAGAAATGTTGTCGGACTTACAAGACTATGTTAAAGTATTAGGAGTAATTTTTGAGGAACTCTATCAAAACCTCGAGACATCGGAGCTTCGTGAAGAAGCCACTCGGCTGCAGGTTCGCCTGATAGAACAATACGTCAAAAGCCAAAAACAACCGCTCACGGCCGCCCTTCAGACAGTCGACGACAAGCAGGCCGACGCCATACTAAAGCAAGTTAAAGCGCTCGATGCGCTCCTCAAGCAAAGCCAATCTAAATAAGGAGATGCCCTAATGCCAAAAAAGGCAGCACCCGCAACTAAACTAGCTAATACCAAAAAAGACGCCAAAAAAGGCCCTAAGGTGCCGCAAGGTGATAGTTTCGAAGAGGCAATCAAGGGACTGCTCACCAAGGCTAAAAAGGCCAAAAAGATTGACCAGCGTGACATTTTTGCCGAAATTCCGGATGTCCCAGCTAACGTTGATGCGCTAGATTCGTTGTACAGCCAACTAGCCGAACAGAATCTGGCAATTGTCAGCGCCACCGAACCGAATGCGGCCGACTTTACCAGCGAATGGGCCGAAGAAGAGGAAGAAGAAATCGTCCTGGACGACCAGACTTACCTAGATGACATCGCCGACGACTCGGTTCGTTTGTACCTACGGGAAATCGGTAAAATTCCACTACTAAATGCCGAAGAAGAACTGGCTCTAGCCCAAAAAGTTGTGGCTGGCAGCAAGGGTGCCAAAGACAAGATGGCCGAAGCCAACATGCGTTTGGTGGTGAGCATTGCTAAGCGTTACGTCGGCCGTGGTCTAGATCTTTTGGACCTAATTCAAGAAGGCAATACTGGCTTGCTGCGCGCTGTCGAAAAGTTTGATCCCGACAAAGGCTTTAAGTTTAGTACCTATGCCACTTGGTGGATTCGCCAAGCCATCACCCGCGCCATCGCCGACCAAGCTCGCACCATTCGTATTCCGGTGCACATGGTCGAAACCATTAATAAACTACTGCGCACCCAGCGTCGCTTAACCCAAGAACTGAACCGTGAACCAACCAACGAAGAGATCGCCAAAGAAATGGAAATCGACGTCGACAAGGTTGAGCACATCATGAAGATCAAGCAGGATATTTCTTCGCTTGATGCAAGTGTGCGTGACGACGAAGAAGACTCGGTTTTGGGTGACTTCATCGAAGACGAGGAATCAGTTTCTCCAGAAGAAGCCGCCACCGGGCAACTGCTAAAGGAACACGTTAAAGACATGCTCGGTGCCCTTACCGAGCGCGAACAAAAGATTCTTAAGCTGCGCTTTGGTCTAGAAGACGGCAAGTCACACACCTTGGAAGAGGTTGGCCAAGAATTCAGCGTCACCCGCGAACGTATCCGCCAGATCGAAGCCAAGGCTTTGGCTAAACTACGCAAGCACAAAGACGCCCGCAAACTACACGACTATATTAAATAGGAGCACAGACATGAAGCTGATTGGTTTATCGGGTACTAACGGAGCCGGCAAAGACTCGGTTGGCGAAGTCCTAGCCAAAAAACACGGCTGGTTATTCATTTCGGTATCAGATTTACTACGTGAAGAAGCCCGCCGCCGTGGTCTGCCGATAGAACGCGAGGTCTTGCGTACAATTAGTGCCGAATGGCGTCGCGAACACGGCCTTGGCGTGCTAGTAGATAAGGCCGTTGATCAGTTTAACGAAGCAAAAGGCAAGTATCGGGGTGTGGTAGCGATACCTATGCGCAACGTTGGCGAAGCTGAGCGGGTACATGAACTTGGCGGTACTTTAGTCTGGGTAGATGCTGATCCTAAAGTCCGCTATCAACGAATTTTCTCTCGTAAGCGTAGTGACGAAGATAACAAAACTTTCGAAGAATTTATGGCCGAAGAAGCTGCCGAGATGACACAATCTGGCGACGAGGCCACTTTGAACATGTCTGGCGTTAAAGCCATCTGCGATATTTTCCTCCAGAACAACGGTGATGACATCGAGGCATTTAAACGAGCAGCCGAAGACTTACTTATTGCCAAACACAAGCTAGGGTAGGCATAACAACTTTACAAACAGACGATTATGTGCTACTATTTCTGTAGCTACAACAAAATAAACAAATAACAACCATGAATCCAAAAAAACCAGATAATACAGATGAACGAGGTGCCGAAAATAATTCAAAGAAGTTCGGCAAGCGAAAGATACTGGCCGCCGGCGCATTGGCTGTCGGTGCGTTAACTGGTGGCGTTGCGGTGGTGGGGTCGATGCAGCCCAACCCAGAAACAACACCAGCCATAGGGACGCCAGAAGAAGCGTTCAAAGTAGGCGAAGAGCATTTATTCTATCCTGGCACAGTCTCAATTGACACGGATCAAGTAGCCCCTGCTAAGGGTAGCTTAACGGAATCGGAGGAGCTGACATGGCAAGAGATAGGCGTGCAGGCCGATGACAAGGGCAATGTCTATGTCGAAAACCCGATCCTTTCTAATACTCGTGACGAGTATGGGTACAGGTTAGAATTTGTCAGCCCGCAAGATGGAACAGCCGTGTTCGTTACGCTTGATAAACCTGGTGCTGTGGTTGATGCCCAACTTAATTTTGATCTTGCGCAGGAACAAGCCGGTGGAGAGAACCGAACTATCGAACTTGATGCCTATAAGTCGGGGGTGATAAGCGAGCTGCAGGATGGTGCCGTAACACTTTCGCTTGATGGTGCGTCCTCATTGACAGCTGGTCGCATTTCCAGCTAGACTACCCTTGAACAGCTTATGATTAATTGGGAGTAGTGCATGGGGTCACGCTTTAGGGTGTTTAGGGGGCGTCCACTAAGGACTATTTCACGCGTGGTAATGGCTCGACGCTTTCTTTTGATTGCTGCCGGTGTGCTACTCACCGGTGGTATTGTTGTGTACTACCTGGCATTTGCACAAACAAACCCCATATTCACCGCCGATCGAGTTATTGTTGATCATATTGAAGGTACGGAAATCAGTGAGCCCGGGCCAACCGAACAGAACTTTATGCCAACCGAGGCAACCTTGTCGGGTGAAAAAGTAAATATCCGTTTGTATGGTGACGGGCGCTTAATTTGTGATCAGCAAATGGTAAATGACCAGCCGGCCACTGAAGCTAAGGCATATGAATATAAGGAAAAGCGGTTGAACCAGGGCCAGATAAAGGCCCTCATCGACAAGCTTAAACAGGCCCAAATTGAAAAGCTACCAGGCTATATCACCTCTACCGATGCACAAAAAGCGGCCTTTTCACATCATAGTGAGCAGCTACGCTATCAATTTAGTGTTGATTCATCGGCAGTAGTCGTAAAAACCGGCAGTGATAGCCCTCAAGAAGCACAATACCAAGCTGTTCTTACGGTGCTAAAAAACATCTGTCGTGACAACGTGCGGCAAGCCTACCAACCGCCGCGAAGTAGTGTTTTTACCAGGAAAAATAAGCCTGCTAGTGCCGGAACCGGTACGCGTATAACAAATATTACACCAAAGTTGCAAGCTGGCCTTTCTAAAGACAAGTCTGTCAACGAAACCGAGGGTATCTCGGCTGATGAAACAAATGGTTTGACAGCCTTTAGTGTCCAGGACTCAGCCCAAACTGTTACCGAGGTGAAGATAACCCCGCACTTCCCAGAAATAAAAACCGATCAAGTGGCAGACTTCAATGGGCGAGCAATCGAGCAGCTAAGAGACGGTAGAGCCAATCAAATTGAGGCAGCCAGCTCGCAAGGCGGTAAGCTGAAAGATGTTGACGTGAAGGCAGAAGCGTCGGCTGATTCA
This sequence comes from Patescibacteria group bacterium, assembly GCA_030916945.1. Classification (GTDB taxonomy): domain Bacteria; phylum Patescibacteriota; class Saccharimonadia; order Saccharimonadales; family JAUPVS01; genus JAUPVS01. The sequence goes on along the minus strand of JAUPVS010000002.1, from coordinate 34,497 downwards.
ACGGGCGGTACTGGTGCGAGTAAATCAATAGAGGATAGGACAACCTATATACAGTACTTTGTGCCAAAAAATGTCTCTGTTCTCCAGGAGAACGTGCTCCATATTGACCGAGCAAGTTACCGAGTCGATGCATTTTACTACCGAGAGCTAAATGATTACAAGGGTGATCATTGGGTGCAAGTTATGCCTGGTGCTAACGTAACTTACGGTAAACACGACGCAGATTGGTATCGAGAATGTGATGGAATTCGAATGAACTCTGTCGGCATGATGATGGGTCGTAGTAGCACTGACTGCGGCAAAGCCGCGCATGTGATTATGATGAATATCATTTTTGACCGATATTTTGAAGATAGCAACGGTAAGGCGGACTGCAAGACAGTTAATTATACTGCTGGGGCTACAGTAGAGTGTACGCCAAGAGCCGTTCCCATTGCTAAGCACACATATGTTATCGACTGGGACTCTACTGATGACGGTCTCTGCGGGGTTGCCTATGGCATAGAGTCCAAGTTCGCAATTACTCGCATATCGTCACTCTGTCCAAATATTCGAGAGACTATCCGGTATGAGCCGGGTCATGAGTTTTACGTACCACCAGAAGTGCAGTTGAAACTTGCGCCAGCTGGGAAGTTGTACGATTATACGGCCAAGGTTATCGCTCATGAGCTTGGGCACACCCTAGGATTAATGCATGGTCATGAATACTTGAAGGATGAGTATAGCTTTATGCATTATGGTTACGACCGGGGTTGTGGTTTCTTTTGGGCGTCATTTGACGAGAATAACGTATACAAGGGAACCGCCAATGATTGTCACCTAAATGACGATCAGCGAAAACAGGTGTTTAATCCGACCCGTGAGACTAAGTTATCAAATGGGATATTTGAGCCAGTAATTCAGTCAATCAATCTGCCGCCACCGCCTCCGCGCTGTAAGAACGGCAACTTAATCGTGCCCGACTTATACTGCGACGATGGTGGTTGGACGATTGTCTATTCCGGTAAATGGGCCGGGAAACAGATGGAGTTATGGAAGAGCCCGGCGGGCGAGTGTGGCACCAAGTCGGGCATAATTGTTGGTAGCCTTGCTGCGCAGCCAGGCTACATGTATCCAGCAAATTGCGGGGAAGGCGACAAGATAGCCAGCTGGCTGCAAGCCTCGGCAATAAACGACATTGCACTAAAAGCCCAAAAAATACAGGACTTCAAGCCAGCTAAAAGTGGTAACTACGGCAAGCCCACCAGTACTGCGGTAGACTACGCCCGCTTCCCGATGCGTACCGGCAATATGCGTACTTGGTCGGAGTGGGAGAAGAAAGACGGACAAGCCTACCTGGGCTATCTAAATTGGTTCATACCCTTGAGTCAGCAGCACGGACTGAGTAGTTACAACACCACCAAGAATCTTAACTTCATGGGCAATATATGGGGATATGACGAGGGTCGTTTCGTGGCTGCCAGTAACATGGCCGGTGGCACAAAAAAGACCGATCGACCATTTGTATATGGTCCATTTGAACGGCCCGGTGGTAGCGTTCAGAATAGCCTGGGCGGACGGAAGGTAATGAAAGTTTGTTGGACCGTGCGTGACCTGCAAGCTGTAGAGACCAGCGGCAAACAGCGTAGTAAAGTTCAGCTAAGAATAACCTCTAACCAAGGTGCGGTTGATTGGACGCAAGGTAAGAATACAGTTTTTGATTTAAGTGGGACGGATTACAAAAAGTATTGCTTTGAGGATATTGCGATGCCCGCCGGAGTAATCAACCCTGATGCCTTAGAGTATCCAGTACATCATGTCAGTGGATCGGTGGCTGTATCAGAAATAGAAAGGTGGATTTACTATCCCGAGGGTTCGTACTCTGTTAGCTTGCCGAATTATGGTGTCTTTGACTCAAATGACCCAAAGATTGAGCAAGCTAATGTAGCTAAAAAGGACCTGGCAATCAACCAGTGCAAGGCAGCCGGCTTTGTGAATGTTGCCTACGGCAAATTAGCAGAAGGATGTTTGGTTACTACCGAAACGCCAATAGCTATAACTTCAAAAGTGTTTGCTGCACCAAGCGGGCAGACCAAAGAAATATGCGTCATTGCCAGTCTAGCAAAAGGCGTAGGCCTAGGAGTTCGTTTGGTTGACGACGACGAAATCCAGAAGCGAATTACTTTGACAGACAAAGGCGCAAGCGGCAAAAACCGTAAGTATTGTGGCAGCGCCCCGGGCGATAAAAAATACCGACAAGTTGCCATTTTTACCAATGCCCCGTCTGCCCAACCGGCTAAAGTCTACACCCTTACGGCGAGGTAGTAGTGATACAAGTATTGCTCCTCAGTTTTTTTGGCTACGCACTACCTAGGCTGGCGTGGTTACTTTTTGCCAAGTTGCCAAAGTACTGGAGGAGCACAGCGCTAGTTTTAACTGTTGGATATGGCTTGCTGGGTATAATATTTGTGATTTGGCCGAATGTTGCGCACTCACTGGCGTTTATTGTGCTTATCGTACTAGCCGTTTTTGATGAGAAATTTGGCTGGATGCGTTTCTTGCAACGGCGCATCACTAGGGCAAAGAAAACCGTACACCAAGCTTCTACGAACGATAAAAGCTGGGATGAACCAGCGATTATGCAGCAATCCCGCGAGCTGATTAATCACTATAGAGCCGACTGGGTCCAAAAAGACTTTATGGCAATTTCTAAGTATGCCACCGACCGTTTTGGGTACCATAACCGCCTGTTTATAGAAGCATTAAATAACCTGGACAGAACAATTACGTTGGATGCAACAATTAATGATGTAGAAGTTATTGGAGCTGATGATACTTATGACCATGAGCAGGATAACTTCACGGTCTATGTCGTATCTCAGGAAAAGCTTGATCTAATCGATGCTGAAACCAAACAGGTAATTAAAACCTTTGATAGTGACGTTGAAGAGCTGTATGGAATCGAACGAGAAAACGACATCTGGAAATTGAGTTCTCTTAGTAGGGCAAAAGAGGGTAATCCAGTTGTGTACCAGCCATTTCAGGAATATGCCCATCAGCAAGGGTTTTACTACAGCAACCGAACCAGCCATTTATTGTTACCGTACAAGACTGAGCTGACTATAGAGGAGCTTCAGGATACCGGTCACGTCGTGCTTGGTGTGCATAATAACTTGTTAGTAACTGTCTTCTTGCTTGAGGCAAAGGACCGCTCCCGTTATGCTGTGGCATCGACAACTCTACCGGTTGGCTACCCCCACATTCTTATTCGAAACCGAGCTGTGACCGATATATCTACCGAAAACTTTAAGCGTATCAGTCTAGATTGGCCAGCCTTTAATGAGCATTATGAGCTGTTTGTAGCTGATGCAGCCACCGAGTCGGTGCTACTGTCTCTTCTTAATCCAGAACTTGTAACCTTTCTTATAAATTTACCAGGATCAATAAGCATCGAAATTAAAGACAGGTCAGTCTATGTAATCCTCGATAACAACTACGAGCTACTTCAAACGATCCCAGAAGTACTTTCACAATTGCACCGAAGAGCACTTTTGTCGGCTGCTACAAGGACGTTACTAAAGAAGCATTAGATTCGGTATACTGCAGTCATGACAAGTCCAAAATTGTTGAGGTTGATCTTGGAAGATGACAAGACAATTATCGACACCGATATCTCTCTCTACGTTGATTACCTTAAAACGTCAACAAAAGAGCAATACAGTGACGGTTCGCAACTAGCGCTGGATGCCTATTGCAGTATTTTGACGCGGGGCGGGAAGCGCTTACGCGGCGCCTTGGTGATGGAAGGCTACAAGATGTGTGGCGGTACTAATCAGGCCATGATATTGCAAGCCGCCCGGGCCATAGAGATGATTCACGCCTATCTTCTGGTCATTGATGACATCCAAGATCGCTCACTAACCAGGCGCGGTGGGCCTACCGCTCACGTTATGCTGCAAAAGGTGTTCAAAGACAAGCATTTAGCCGAAACCATGGCTACAAACGGCGCTTTGCTGGGCTGCCATGCAGCCATGATGATCTTGGCCAACCTAGACGCACCGGCCGAACTACGCAACAACGTCCTGAGCATCACCAACCGAACTTTGCTGGTAACTGTTCATGGACAGATTGCCGACCCACTATTAAAAGAAAGCCCAGCGGTTACCGAAAATGACATTTTGGCTATGCAGGACTGGAAAACCGCCACCTATACCTTTCTGAACCCGTTGCATGTTGGCATGGTTCTGGCTGGTGCCGATTGTCATGCTACCGATGGCATTACGCCTTACGCCCATGCCCTTGGCCAAGCTTTCCAGATCACCGATGACATTATTGGCACCTTTGGCGATGCCGCCAAAACAGGCAAGGGAACTATGGATGACATCCGCGAAGGCAAGCAAACCCTCCTGGTTCACTACACTTTAAAACATGGTTCATCCAAAGACGCCCAGTTCTTGCGCCAGCAACTTGGCAATCCCAAACTAACCAAGGTCAGCTTCACGAAGTGCCAGCAGATTATAGAAACCTCCGGTGCTTTAGCCTATGCCAAACAACAGGCTCGGTACTATGCCGAACAGGCCATTGCCAGCCTGCCAGCAGAGAATTCTTTGTGGTCTAAAGAAGGGGCTAAATTCCTGCATGATATGGCCTTGTTCGTTCAAGAGCGATCGGCCTAGCAATAGCTAAGGTATACTAAACAATATGGCAGAGGCAAAACGCAAAAAACTGGCAATTATAGATGGTAAGTCGGTCTTCTACCGGGGTTACTACGCTATGCCCAATCTGGCAACCCAGGATGGTACGCCGACTGGTGGTGTTTTTGGCTTTGCAACCATGGCGCTAGAGGTGTTGCGACGGTTAAAACCAGACTACGTCTGTGTAGCTTGGGATAAGCCCAAGACCAATATTCGGCGGCGGTTGGAGCTGTATCCGCAGTACAAGGCTCACCGCAAGCCAGCGCCGGCTGATTTTCATGCCCAAGTCCCGATTTTGCACGAACTACTCGATGCCTTTGGCTGGCCTCTTTACGAATTCGATGATTATGAGGCCGACGACATTATGGGTACACTGGCGGTTCAGGCCACCAAAAAAGATATTGAAACCATGCTGATTACTTCCGACTTGGACATGTTGCAGCTGGTTAATTCGCATGTGCACGTTTTTGCACTCAAGAAAGGCCTTAGCAACATAGAATTGTATTCACCCAAGAGTTTTGAGGCTAAGTACGGCATTGCTGTGAATCAATTTTTGGACCTTAAGTCTTTGAAAGGGGATTCATCTGACAATATCCCAGGGGTGCCGGGTGTTGGCGAGAAGGGGGCATTAGATTTACTCAAAGAGTTCAAAACTCTTGATGGTGTCTACGAAAACCTCGATTTAATCCGTGAAACAACCCGTAAAAAGCTCGAAGCCGGTAAAGAATCGGCCTATTTGAGCAAACAACTGGCCGCCATCTGGACTGATGCGCCGCTCCAGCTCGACACCAAAGCGATGGATGGTTCGGCCTGCAGGCCCGAAGAAGTACGTGACCTACTCCAAAAACTGGAATTTCGCAGCCTAGTTCGTCAACTACCCGAGGTAATGAAAGTGGCCGACGAACCGGAGACACCGGCGCACCTGCCGGCTAAACTTAAAGTTGGTAAAACTGTCGTCGTTGATAACGACCAGGCACTTAGCAATCTAGAACTAGATCTAAAAAAACCGCTGCTTATTCATAGTCGTTGCGCCGGTGTGCACGGTCGAGAACCTACTTATATTGTTCTGGCGCAGAACAGCACTCCCGTATATGTGCTCGACTTGAAAAAGCTGAGTACCGACAAAGTAAAACGAGTACTTGAATCGCTCAAAAAGACACCGCTAGTTGGTTACGATGTTAAAGCAACCCTGAAAGTGTTCGTCGAGTTTAACTTAGAATTACCGCCGGTCGGACACGATGTTCTGATTGGCGCATTCTTACTTAATAGCCTGCGCCGGGTGCAGTCGCTTCAAGAATTAGCTCAGACCGATTTGGGCTATCAGGGAGAAGGCTTTGATAATCTGACTAACGAAGACTTTGTGGCCCGCAGTAACGAAATAATTGCTATCGTTTCTGGACTCCACGATCAACAAGTCAAAGACCTCAAAGACATGCCCAAGGTTGCCAAGCTGGCCCAGGATATCGAGTGGCCGGTAATTCCAGTGCTGGCGCGCATGGAACACGAGGGTATTGAGCTGGATACAGCCTATCTAAATAAGTTTTCGGTCGAGATTAATGACAGCATCAGTGATCTTGAACAAAAAATCTATGGCTATGCCGATCATGAGTTTAATATCAGTTCGCCGGCTCAGCTAGCCGAAGTCCTGTTTCATGACCTCGAGCTACCAACGGCCGGTGTAAAAAAAGGTAAAACAGGCTATTCGACGGCCTCCAATGAACTAGATAAACTTCGCCACCAGCACCCCATAATCGACTTGATATCCCAGTATCGTGAGGTCACTAAGCTTAAAAGCACCTATGTCGACACCTTGCCCAAGCAGGTTGACGCACACTCACGACTGCACACCACCTTTAACCTGACTGTCGCCCAAACTGGACGGCTCAGTAGTAACGACCCCAACTTGCAGAACATTCCAATTAGAACCGAACTTGGCAAACACATTCGAACTGCTTTCGTGGCAGGTAAGGGCAAAGTGCTGGTTAGCGCTGACTATTCACAGTTTGAGTTACGCCTGGCGGCCGTCCTAGCTAATGATAAGGAGCTGATAAAGATGTTTAATGAGGGCGCCGACGTCCATACCGCCACCGCCGCCCAGGTTTACGGCGTCAAGCCGCAAGATGTTACTAAAAACCAACGTCGCGATGCCAAGGTGATTAACTTTGGCATTATGTACGGCATGAGTCCGCATGGCCTTAGCGTTGCTACCGGGATGACCAGAGAGCAGGCCAGCGACTTTATTAAGAAGTACTTTGAGCTACGTAAGCCGTTGCTAGACTACATGAACGAATTAAAAGAGCGCGCTCGCAACGATGGCTATGTCGAAACCTTATTTGGTCGCCGCCGCCCGATGCCTGATATAAAATCGAGTAACTTTGTAGTTCGCCAGGCTGCTGAACGGGCCGCCATTAACATGCCTATACAGGGTACTGAGGCTGATCTTATGAAGATGGCCATGATAGAAGTTGATAAGAAATTGGTCGACCTAGAAGCCAAGCAACTGCTACAAATTCATGACTCAATCTTGGTCGAAGCCCCTCAGACCGAAGCCAAGCGAGTAGCCGAAATACTCAAAGACACCATGGAGGGCATTTATAAACTGCCAGTAGAGCTAAAAGTTGATGTTAGTAGCGGTAAAAACTGGGGTGAACTGTAGTTTTAGGGTCTCCTTCAGCCTTGCCAGTAAAAAGTAAATGTGTTATTATTAGTACGTAAAACAAGCACTATGAGATACATTCTTATTACTTTCGGGGTGGTGTTACTGATCATCTTTGGAATCGTGATTTTTAATCGTGATAGTGGTCAGCCTAACAACCCAGCCGGACGCCGAGCCATTAAGTTGAGTGACTACGTCACTAACAACAGTGCTTCGGTTGAATATACTGTGCAAGGTCCAATTAATGCCCTCGAAAACCACCGCACTATCTCAATCCGTGTCAGCCCAACAACTCGTGTCATCGACGTCCTGACAGGGTATGAGGGCCAGGTTCTGCGCAGCCAAACTTATCCCAACGATAATAACTCCTACAGTGACTTCCTAGCGGCCCTGGCACGGACTGGATTTACCAGGGAACGTCGCATCGGCGATAACATTAACACCCAGTCAATTTGCCCGACCGGTAACCGATCATTCTATGTTATTAACGATAATAACAAAGATGTCATGAACCTATGGACGGCATCTTGCACTAAAGGTACCTACGCCGGCAGCACGGTGACAAATAATTTGTTCAAGGCTCAGATCCCGGATTACACGACCATCACTAATGGCGTCAATGTTACCGGTACTTCTTCTAATAACGCAATATTCTAGAACTGGCCAACGCGAATCATCAAGCGTTTAGGCGTTTCGCAAACCTTGGCTAGTTTGTGCAAATGGGGGCGGATGGCACCCGCTAGGGCACTGGAGCGCGTCATGATAATAATCTGGTCACCACGGGTAGAAACGGCTACGGTCTCGTTAAAATTATCCCGGATATAAGTTTTTATCACCACTATCTCGTGGGGTTCTTCTTCGAAGCGGTCGGCTAGGATGTCGGATAGCGCGTGTGTCATAGAGGTAGTATACAATAGAACCATGCCAGAATTACCAGAGGTAGAAACGGTCCGACGAGGCTTGGCTCGGTTGCTACCTAGTCATACCATCCAGGGCGTCGTCAGTAACTACGATCGCTCGTTCCCGAACGCCGCGGCTGATGTTCAGCAATTTATGATTGGCAGTCATGTCACTGCCGTCAAAAGACGCGGGAAGGTTTTATTACTCGAACTTGATACTAACTTTACTTTGCTGGTACATCTTAAAATGACCGGTCAGCTGGTTTATCGAGCCGATGGTGGTCAGCGATTTGGTGCCGGACACCCTAATGATAGTTTGGTGGGAAAGTTACCCGATAACTCAACTAGAGTTACGGTGGAACTAGATGGCGCCAAATTATTCTTTAATGATCAGCGACGTTTTGGTTGGATGCGCTTAATGCCAACTCCAGAAGTTCCTAACATTGATTTCTTCAAAAAAATCGGACCAGAGCCGCTTAGTGCCGATTTTACGGCCCAAGACTTTAAAGAGCGATTACAACGTCGATCCAATACCACTATCAAGGCGGCCATACTCGACCAGTCGGTGGTAGCCGGCATCGGTAATATTTATGCAGACGAGGGTTTGTGGGGCGCCCGTATTCATCCAGCCACTCGCGTCAAAGATGTTTCGGCAGTTAAACTCAACCGGCTTTATACAGCTCTGCGAGACGTGCTGCAACTCAGTATTGATAAGGGCGGCTCCAGTGACAGGAATTATGTCGATGCCAGCGGCCAAAAGGGGAGCTACCTAACTTTTGCCAATGTCTTTAGGCGCGAAGGTCAACCTTGTCCGCGCTGTGGTCACGAAATTGTAAAGTCGCGTGTCGCCGGCCGGGGTACGCATACCTGCCCAAACTGTCAGAAACCTCCCGGTAGCGTATAATCCTTTACATATGGCAATGACGTTAACGGGAGCAAACTCATTTCTACTTAAGGCCGAGCTTAAAAGACGGACTAATGCCTTTGTGTCAGAGTTTTCCGACATGGCTTTGGAGCGTTATGACGGTGAAGCCATCACCCCCGAAAAGGTTACCGAAACTATTCAAGCGCTACCATTTTTAACAGCCAAGCGAATGGTTGTATTGCGCAACGTATCGCGCAATAAACTGGTGGCCGAAAAACTCCTCGAGGCTCTACATGATGTTCCCGAAAGTACCGAACTCATTTTGGTAGAAGATTCCCCCGACAAACGAACTAGTTTCTATAAGAACCTGCAGAAGAATACTGATCTTTTAGAGTTCAAAGAGCTCGACGAGCTCGGCCTAGCGCAGTGGGCGCAGCAACTGGCCAAAGCCAACAACGGTCAGCTGAACCGCGAAGATGCTCTGTACTTAGTACGTCGTGTCGGCGTCAATCAACTGTTGGTAGCCAGCGAGGTACGTAAACTACTTAGCTATGACCCGATAATCAGCCGCCAAACAATCGATCTCTTAACCGAACCAACCCCGCAGAGCAGCGTCTTCGACTTATTGGACGCAGCCATGTCTGGTAATAACCAAAAAACCGTTGCTCTGTATCAAGAGCAGCGTCAGCAAAAGGTTGAGCCCATGGCCATAATGGGGATGTTTGCCTGGCAATTACATATATTAGCTTTGGTAAAAGCCGCCGGCAGTCGCAGCGCTGGCGAAATTGCCTCCCAGGCTAAAGTTAGCCCTTACGTGGTTGGCAAAACCCAGCGGCTGGCCCAACACAGTAGCCTGACTCAGATAAAGCAGTGGATTCACCGGGCGGCCCAGTTAGATGTGCGCCTCAAACGGCAGTCAATCGATGGCGACGAGGCCATGATGACGTTCCTGACGTCGTTACACTAGTTGCGAAAAGGCAGGTATAGTTGTAGAATAGCCAAATCATATGAGTAGGCCGGCTGAACAACACCCCCAGTTTAATTTACCCCCTGAGCCGCTATTTATTTCTGACCAAGATCATCCATGGATGGCGCGCGACTTGTTCGGTCGCAACTTAGTGCTTACCGAAGAAGCCAGGGTTGGTAATCTACTACGCGCCGACGACTGGCGAGATGTTGCCGATTACTACCCACACTTTGCAAAAAAGAGTGAGATCATGGACGCCAAGGCCTCCCAACTATTGTGGACTAGAGGAGTCCAAAGCCAAGCGCTGCAGCAGAATATAAAAGACTTCTCCCCGAAGTTTACAAGCATCATGAACCGTGTGATAGACATGCATTTACCTCAATTCTTTCGAGACATCGCTCCTGAGCAAAACGCAAGAGAGGGCACATGGCTAGAATGGTTAGCCGAAGATGCAAACGAAGAACAAGTACTAAACTTCTGCCAGTGGCACGCTAGTAGGTTCGATGCCCTGCAGCAGTACGAGGACGTCACCGATGCTATCGATTACGAAAAATATCTTTTCAATTCGGGCATTCAGTTGGCCATAGACAAAGACTACTTTGATCCATCAGCCGCTGATGTGATTAGCCAAACCAATAATGCCAAGGTAATAATTACCGATTTTTGGGATGCTACGGCTTTGGGTCACGTAACCGGATACGCCGGTGTGCAAGCCGTAAAGAACCTTACCAACAGCGAACATGCCACATTGGCGGCCTTTATTGTTGAGCCAACTGACGAAAGGACAACCCTGCAGGAGGCCATAGAAAACACTACAGGGCACGAACTGAATCATCTATTTTTTAGATTTGGGCCAACATGGGTAGATGAGGTCATGGCCGAGCACTTTCATCAGGTTTTTCACCATGGGCAATGGGAAGTCGTTGACCCAGAGCAACGACATGGTGACTGGGGAGTCTACACCGGCTACCGTCAGTTGTTCGAAGCCGTCCAACATCCTTTCCAAGAAGAGTTACTGGAGGGTGATATAGGATGGTTGAACTACGAATACCTGCCACTGCAGGTCGTATCCAGAGCATATAGTGCCCAAGGGGAAGAAAACAGGCTGCAAACTCAGTCTGAGGTAGAAAACCGCCTTATCAGCCTCTATGGTCGCCCGGATGTGTTTGAGCTGGTGGCGACTAGACTCAATGAGGTCGAGGCTGGCCTGCAAGGCTCTGAAGATCTTGATAAGCGATCGCGTAATCGTGAAGAAGCTGCCCGTATCGTTCTGGCAGAATGGAAAGACCCGCAAACTCGTAGTCGTTTACTAGGCGTGGAGCCAAGCTTATCGCCGGCCGCCGGAGAGCTTATTTCTTTGTAGCAGGCTTTTTAGCAGCTGGTTTCTTAGCTACTGGTTTTTTGGGAGCGGCCTTTTTAGCAGGGGCTTTGGCGGCTGCCTTCTTGGCGACTGGCTTGGCACCAGAAGCTTTAGCGGCCTTGGCGAGCTGGCTTTTCTTGCGAGCAGCCTTGTTCTTGTGCATGACGCCTTTTTTAACGGCGGTATCGATGCTACTTTGGGCCTGGCTCTGCTTTTTGCTGACGTCTTTACCAGAGGTCAAAGCGGCCTGAAAGTCCTTAATGGCAGTACGAAAGTTACGTTTAGTTTTAGTATTGCGAGCGGTTGCTTTACTGGCAACGCGAACGCGCTTTTTAGCTGACTTAATAATGGGCATGTCTATCCTTACACCTTAGATTGTTTTCTAATCATGACCACTATACCAGGGGTCGACCTCTTTGTAAAGAAAAGAGTAGACAAACATAACCGTTGATGATACGATTTTCAACAGAGTTATCTAAAAATAAAAAACCATTTATGGACCAAAACGCCCGACAACAAATCATTGAACGCCTTAAAGAGGCAAATAATGTACTGGTTACAGTTAGTAACAACCCATCGGTTGACCAGCTAGCGGCTTGTATCGGTTTTACTCTGTTATTGAACCATCTCGGCAAGCACGGTACGGCTGTTTTTAGTGGCACCATTCCTTCTACTATCGAGTTCTTAAAACCCGACGATACCATCGAAAAGAACACCGACAGCTTGCGCGACTTCATTATTGCTTTAGATAAAGCCAAGGCTGATAAGCTGCGCTATAAGGTAGAAGACAAGGTTGTTAAGATCTTTATTACGCCTTACCGCACCAGCTTGAGCGACAAAGACCTCGACTTTAGTCAGGGTGACTTTAATGTCGATGCCGTTGTGGCGCTGGGCGTGCATGAACGCACCGAGCTTGACCAGGCGATTACAGCCCATGGCCGGATTCTGCACGATGCCACCGTCATCTCTGTTAATAACAAAGACCAGGGCGAACTCGGAGCGATTAACTGGATCGATATAACGGCCAGTAGCTTGTCAGAAATGTTGGTAGAGCTGGCTAAAGGTCTTTCGCCCAACCCACTCGATGCCCAGATGGCTACCGCCTTTATGACTGGAATCGTGGCCGAAACCGATCGCTTTAGCAATGCCAAGACCAGCCCTCGTACCATGACTTTGTCAGCCGAGCTTATGAGTGTCGGCGCTAACCAGCAACTGATTGCCAGCAAACTCGAAGTTGCTAACGAAAAACCAGCCCCCGTAACCGAAAGCGATGAGCCAACTCCCGAAAAAGTTGCCACTGGCGAATTACAGATAGAACATCAGGGCAGTGAAGACGACAAGGAAGAAGTTTCTGAAGACGTTTCAGAAGAGGTTGCAGCAGAAGAATCCCCTAAAGAAACCGAAACTCCCGAAGAATCTGAGCCACTCGATGTGAACGCCTCGGGGATGTTGGGTAAGCCACTTGATTCGGAGCCTTTGGCAACACCGGTGCAGCCGCTCGAAGAAGGGGCAAAGCCGGTAGACCAGGCGCAGTCTCCGCTAATATCACACTCGGCAATTAGCAAAGCCAACGATCGCACACCGCGCTTGGCGCCGTCCGACTTGGGCTCAAATCCTAATACAATGGCTCTGCAGCCGCCTGTGATGGGTGGTCAGTTCACGGCCAACAGTCAGCCTGAACATCTGCAAAAAGAGCCCTCGACCGATCCGTTGAGCCTCCCGGCAGTTGATAATAACCCATTGCCACCACTGTTAAATAGGCCGAGCAACATGGCTGGAACGCCTATCCAGCAGTCCAACCCATTACCGACTCTTAGTAATCTTGAATCATCGGTTGGTAGCCCTCACGCCGCCCCAGCAGCTGGTAACGCAGCTGTGCCGGACGTCGAAACCAAAGAAGAAGTTATTGACGATGCCCGAGAAGCAGTTGATGTGGCCATCGCTTCAGAAGCGCCTAGCCAACCACTGGCTCCCATCGAAGCCCTCGGCGCTCAGCCAGTTAACCTGAATTTGGGCAATAACTATGCCGCGCCGGCCACAACGCCGCCAAACCCAGCGTTTGCGCCAACACCGGCACCAACTTCGCCGCCAAGTCCAGAACCATTCGCGCCCAACCCAGGTCTGCCACCAACGCCAACCCCTGCGGGAGTACCGTTGCCAACACCGACCCAGCCTAGCACGACAACGCCTTTTGGCGCCCCGGCCGATATGAATGGTGTGAACCCAAATCTGTCTCCTTCAACCGACATCCCACCTAGTTTATTGCCACCATCCCAGCCAGTTGATCGGACGGCCGGTGACAGCACACCAGGTGCGCCACCACCAGTCCCACCACCTCTGATGCCACCACAGGTATAGTATGCCAATCAGTGGCTTCTTACTGATTGACAAGCCGTCCGGTTGGACCAGTTTTGACGTTGTTAACAAAGTACGCCACATTATTCAGGACTCAGGCCTCAATACAACTGGCAAGAAACGTTTTCCGGTTGGGCATGCCGGCACGCTTGACCCCTTGGCAACTGGTTTACTCATCGTGATGGTGGGTGACTACACCAAGCAAGCCGAAAGCTTTAGCAAGCTTGATAAAACCTATCAGGTTACCGCTAGGCTGGGCGAAACCAGCACTACAGGTGACGAAGAAGGGGAGAAAATTCGAATATCTAATACCGAACCTCTAAATGAGGACATCTTAAGCACTCTGGAGCGGTTTAAGGGTGAGATTGAACAGGTGCCACCAGCCTTCTCGGCCGTTAAGGTTAACGGCAAACGGGCCTACAAATTGGCACGTGAGGGCAAACCGGTCGAAATCAAGCCCAGACTGGTCAAGATTTACGACATCACCGATGTTGAGTACCACTATCCGCAGTTGTCGTTCAGTGTTGCGGTGTCTAGTGGAACCTATATCAGGACACTGGTAGAGGACATCGGTAGTCTGTTAAAAACAGGCGCCTACACCAGCCAATTACGGCGCACCAGCATCAGTAAATATATGGTTAGCGATGCCCTGGCTGTAGACAAATTGAGTTCAGAAGCAATCTACCAAAATCTACAGACCAAGGCTTGAGTACAATTTGTAATATATGGTTGCTAAACAGAGGCGACTCTGCTATAATACGGGTCAACGCCATCAATAATCTCTAATTAACAGCATAAGGAAGTAGATGATTTCAACCGAAAAGAAGCAAGCTATTATCAAGGATTTGCAAACAAGTAAGACTGACACTGGCTCACCAGAGGTCCAGATCGGTATTCTAACCAGCCGTATCAACGAGATTACGGAACACCTTAAAGTTAACAAAAAAGACTTTATGGCTCGTCGTGGTCTGTTGCAAATGGTCGGTCAACGTAAGCGTCTTTTGCGCTACTTGGCTAAAAAAGACAGCAACAAGTACCTTGAGCTAACCGAAAAGCTCAAGATTCGCCGCTAATTTGCGTAGACTGGCGCGGCCATCCAGATTACCTGGGGCTGGCCGCCTAAGCTTGTGCACATTAAAAGCTTACTAACTAGGGTATTGGTTATACAGCAACAGATCTAGCTGGCGTATCAGCACAAGAAGCCGCCAAAATAGATTTGACCTGTGTAACCAAGCCATTCTCGAAAGGAAACCAATGGGAAAAACCATTAACCCCGCCGGAAAACCAATAATTACCGTAGAAACCGAATTCTGTGGTCGCACCCTGAGCCTCGAAGTCGGTCGCCTCGGTTTTCGAACCAGTGCTTCAGTCGTGGCTCGTTACGGCGACACTGTCGTACTAGCCAGCACCATGGTAGGCGATAAGCCATTACAGGGCTTCGACTACTTTCCGCTGAGCATCGATTACGAAGAAAAGATGTATGCCTCGGGTAAAATCAGCGGCAGTCGCTTTATTAAGCGCGAAGGTCGCCCCAGTGACGATGCTATTCTGATCGGTCGTTTAATTGACCGCCCAATTAGACCGCTCTGGCCGAAAGGCTATAGGCACGAAGTTCAAGGTGTCGCCAGTGTGCTTAGTATGGATCCTGACTTCCGCCCTGACATGATCGCTATGGTGGCGCTGAGTGCGGCCTTTATGCTGACCGGCGCCCCTTTTGACGGCCCCGTCGCTGGTGTTCGCGTTGGTATGGTAGACGGCAAGTTTAAAGCCTTTGCCACCCCGGAAGAGCTGAACGGCAAACTTGACCTCGTAGTAGCGGGCACTAAAGCCGGTGTCATGATGGTAGAAGCCGGCGCTAACGAAGTCACCGAAGCCGAAGTCATCGAAGCCATCGAATACGCCCAAAAGATTATTCAGCCAGCCATTGTCTTGCAAGAAGAGTTGATAAAGAAGGTAGGGGTTGTCGAGCAAGAGTTTGAACTGAGCCTGCCCGACACCGACATTCAACAGCGGGTCGAAAGCTGGTTAAGCGGTAAACTAGGCGCTGGTCTACGAGCCCCTTACCCGGAGCGCAACGACCTAGTTCGTCAGCTACGCGATCAGATGAAAGATCACTTTGTCGAAGAGATTGGCGAAGATGCCTATAACGAAGCCAAGAACGAATATAACGATGCCTTCCAGATGGCTCTGCACAAAGATGTTCGCCAGGGTATCGTCGAAGAAGGTATCCGACCCGACGGCCGCAAGCTCACCGAGGTGCGTGAACTAAGTAGCGAAGTCGGCGTGTTGCCGCGAACCCATGGTTCCAGTATCTTTACGCGTGGCCTAACCCAAGCGATGAATATCGTAACAGTGGCACCACTTAGCTATGTACAGCTGGTTGACACCATGGAAAGGGAAGGCGAACGTCGTTACTTCCACCACTACAATGCTCCCGGCTACACTGTTGGTGAAGTTAAGCGCCTGAGTGGTCCGGGTCGTCGCGAAATCGGCCACGGCTACTTAGCGGAACGAGCTCTAGCAGCCGTTTTACCAACCGAAGAGGAGTTTCCTTACACCATTCGCTCTGTAACCGAGATTATGAGCCAGAACGGTAGCACTAGTATGGCAGCTACTTGTTCTAGCTGTTTGGCCTTACTCGACGCCGGTGTCCCACTTAAGGCACCGGTTAGTGGTATTGCCATGGGCTTGATGATGAATGGCGACAAGCCAATGATTTTAACCGACATTGCTGACGCCGAAGACTTTGCTGGTGACATGGACTTTAAGGTTGCTGGAACCGCCAAAGGCATCACGGCCCTCCAAATGGACATGAAGCTCCACGGATTGCCTGTAGACGTGCTTAAAGAGGCTCTGGATCAAGGTAAAGTCGGCCGTTCACACATTCTTGATCACATGACCAGCATCTTGCCAGAAGCTCGTAAGGAGATGAGCCCGTACGCGCCACGGGTTGAATCGATCAAAATTAATCCCGACAAAATCCGCGAGGTAATTGGTAAGGGTGGCGAGATGATCAATAAGATCATCGCCGAAACCGGTGCCGAGATTGATATTAAAGATGATGGCTTGGTATTTATTGCTAGCCCAAATAAGACATCAATCGACGCCGCCAAGCAGTACATCGAGAACATTACAGCCGAACCAGAAGTCGGTAAGATTTACGTTGATGTACCGGTAGTAACGGTGATGGACTTTGGTGCCTTTGTGCAGATTATGCCCGGCAAAGACGGCCTAGTGCACGTTAGCGAAATGCGCGAAGAACGGGTTGAGCGCCCTGGTGACGTAGTTAAAGAAGGCCAAAAAGTTACTGTCAAGCTGGTTGCTATCGACGACAAAGGTCGCTTGCAGCTAAGCATGAAAGCTGCCCAACGCGAGTTAAACGATAAGAAATAAAAGGGGAGGGGAACCAATGAAAGCGATACTAAAGTTCGATAGGTGGAAAAACACCAAACAAGGTTACGCCGTGTTTGCGATTGTTGAACTTGTTCTGGCTTATGCAGTTGGTTCCCGCGCCCTGGACACCGGTAGCTGGTGGCAGTATGCATTTACGATTCTGCTGCTAGTTGGCGGTCTCCAGAATCTCGTCCGTCTAATTAGAAAATAATGACCAAACAAGCTAAACTCGAAAATCTAAAAGCGCAAATTCTAAAGGATGATGTTTGCCCTGAACTGGCCGGCGCGGCCACACAACTTGTGTTTGGTTATGGCAACCCCGATGCGCAAATAGTTTTTGTAGGGGAAGCGCCCGGCAAGAACGAAGACCTTAAGGGACTGCCGTTTGTCGGGGCGGCTGGCAAGTTCTTAGACGAGATGCTGGCTACTATCAACCTTAAAAGGGAAGATATCTACATTACCAACATAGTTAAATACCGACCGCCCAATAATCGCGATCCGTTGCCGGAAGAAAAATCGGCCTTTCTGCCGTACTTGCAGCAACAGATGGCAATTATTCAGCCCAAAGTTATTGTCACCCTAGGCAGGCATAGCATGGAATGCTTTCTGCCTGGGTTGAAAATTTCCGAGGTGCATGGCCAAGCAAAGCGCAAAAACGGACAGGTGTATCTGCCACTTTTCCATCCAGCAGCCGCGCTTTACAACGGCGGTATGCGCCAAACCCTACTTGATGACTTCGCCACTATTCCGGCGGTCATCGAAGCAATATCAAATTAGAAATCCAAAATATTAAACTCTAAAAGGAGAAAACAATATGGAAACAACTAAACCAAGACCGCCAAGACCAGAAGAATCTGGAAATCCTAAACGGTCTAAAAACCCAAATTCTAGAGGCAGCCAGCCTAAGCAGGGTGGTAGTCCAGCCAACGGTGGCCGCAGCGTTAGCCGCGGTGCCGCTATACGGGCCCAGCGTCGTTCTCAGGACGATGCCCAAAAGATTGCCAATAAATACCTGCCCAGCGCTTCAAAGACATCAGACAAGCCCAAGCGGGCACCGATGATCGACGACGGTCCTCAGGTTAAAATTATCGCCCTGGGTGGCCAAGATAGCGGTGGTTCTAAGAACATGATTATCATGGAATATCTTAACGACGCCATTATTATGGACTGCGGTAACGACCTTGGTGTCGATTTACCGGGTATCAACTACGGTATCGCCGACACCACTTACCTAGAAACCATTCGACACAAACTTAAGGCCTACGTCATTACCCACGGACACTTGGACCACATTGGTGGTTTGCCACACATCTTACCTAAGTTCCCGGCGCCTGTTTACGGTAGTCGCTTTACAATTGGCCGCGTCGAAGAAATCTTTCAGAACTTTGGCTTGCCACAACCCGATGGTTTTGAACTTAAAACTGTCGTTATGAACGAAGACAATCATGAACGGCTTAAGATTGGCGAGTTCTTTGTAGAACTGGTGCGGATTACGCACTCTATCCCTGGTTCTACCTGTATCGTTGTCGATACACCAGTCGGACGTATTATTAACACCGGTGACTTTAGGCTTGACCCGAACCCGCTAGACCACGAAAAAACCGACACTGAACGTTTAATAGAACTTGGTAACGAAGGTGTTCTAGCGCTGTTGAGCGAAAGCACCACGACTGAGCGTCCCGGTCGTACACCGAGCGAAAGTACTATCGAACAAAGCTTTGTCGACATCATGAACCAAGCGCCCGGCCGTATTTTCATCGGCTTGTTCTCAACCAACATGAACCGTGTTCAGATGATCATCAACGCCGCCGTCCAAAACGGCCGTAAGGTCGCCATGGACGGACGTAGTATGGTTAGTACCCTAGAAATGGCCGTTCGGCTTGGCTTTGCCAAGATCCCTAAGGGTACTTTTGTCCCAATCGCTGCCGTTGGCACCATGAAAGACGAAGAAGTCGTCGTGGTCTGTACCGGTTCGCAAGGTGAGCCTAACTCAGCCTTGCAGCGTATGAGTAACGGCGAGCACCGCCACGTTAAACTTAAAGAACAAGACACCGTTATTCTGGCTAGTACACCAATCCCATATTCTGGTAACGACGCCTTAGTGCGTTCTATGGTCGATGACCTCTACCGCAAGGGTGTGCACGTCTTCCGTCACGAAACCCGTGAAATTGACGGTTGTGGCCCACTACACGTATCTGGTCACGCCAGCATTGACGAGTATAAAGATATGATCGACTTCACCAAGCCAAAATTCTTTATGCCAATTTACGGTGACTTTACCGCCAAGCGCCAACACATCGAAATCGCTGTTGAGCAGGGCATACCACGTAAGAATACTTTGAACTTTGACAACGGTGACGTCGTCGCCCTAACTGCCAACCATCTGCAAATCATTGGCGAAGTACCACACGGTATCATCTTGGTTGATCAGACCGGCATGATCGTTAACAACGTCGTTGTCAAGGACCGCTTAATGCTGGCCGAAGAGGGTCTAGTGGCCGTTATTCTTACGGTAGATCGCAAAACTGGCGCCTTGCTGACCAGCCCCGACATCATTAGTCGTGGCTTTATATATATGCGTGACTCCGAGGATCTAATGAACGAGTTCCGGGCCGAGCTACGCCGGGCCGTCGGTCAACGCTTTAAGCGCATCGACCTAGACCGCTTTAAGCAAGAGATTAAAGAGCATGTTACGCACTTCCTCTATGACAAAACTGGCCGTTCGCCAATTGTCATTCCGGTTGTAAATGTAATTGGTGGTAAGCCAGAAGGTAAGTCGCCTAATGGTCGACGTAAAGCTGCTCCCGCCAGCAATGCCGCACCAGAACCAAGTCCCGAAGCAGCCGTAGCCGACCAGCAAAAACGTTTCCAAGAAATGCGCGCTCGTTTGCTCGGTACCGACCAACCCGACTAAGCACAACCTTGATTGACAAATGATGTAATTTTTGCTATAATAACATCTGTTATGAAGCAAAAACCTTACCAGTCTTTGCCCGAACTGCCGTTCGATTTCTCGCCGGTATCGGAAGGCATTCAGCATGGGCCAATTGCTCCCCCGTCTTTGCACGGCGAGCCTAAGCTCGCCGAATCGATGATGGATGAGGCCGAAGGGGATCTGCACCTATATGAACTACTTATGCGCCGGAGCTCACTACTAGACGATATTATTGCCGTGGAAAGCAATCCGGAGCAGGACGTAGCGCAGAGTGCGAGACTTCGCAAAAACTACGAACGAATCCAGCAAGACATAACTAAATATCCTGTATTGAGCGTTCACATCCCGCTAGCTCGGCAGTATTTACAAAATTCTAGCCGGCTCAAAGATGATTAACAACGGTAAAACTGATATACTTTAACGGTTATGGCAAAAAAGAAAAAACCAGTCGCAAAAAGTCGAAAAAAGAAAGTCGAGGCCGTTGAGCCATCGCCGTTCTGGGCCTATACCGGCGCCGTCCTGATGATGGTGGCCGCTCTCTTCTTACTGCTGGGTGGTTTTGGTACTGGCGGTAGTTTGCCCAAGACTTTGTTTCACGGCGCCTACTGGACACTGGGCTGGGCGGCCTGGCTGGCACCGGTGGCACTCATCTTCTTTGGAATTCATAAGTTTGTCAGCGAAGACCGCCAAATCCCCCTAGCCAAGTTTGTCAGTATGTTAGCTTTTGTTGGCCTAACGGCCGGTTTGCTGGACGTCATGTTCGCCAGCGAAGTCAATGGCGTTCACAGTGGCGGACAGGGCGGCGTGGTTGGTGAAACTCTAGGGAAGGCGACCTTTGCTATCCTTGACCAAGTCCCAGCCAGCTTCTTGTTTATCGTCTTCGCTACTTTAGCTTTCTTTTTTGCGTTTGGTATATCGCCCAAGGTTGTTTTGGGCTTAGGCGGTCTATTTAAACGTTCCGATGACGATACCGACCTAGCCGAACTTAAACAAAAGGCTGAAACCCCAGGCTTTACCATGAACGAAGGTGTGCCGGTCGAACACCACGGCGCCAAAACTCCAGCCCGTATGAGTAGTTTCCGTAACTCGGCCGCCAAATTAGCGCCCGCCGATAACCACGAAGCTCTAACTATGGCTAGTGATCCCGACTGGAAGTTTCCTGATGTTAACTTATTGAACCAAAAACAGGACAAGGCCGATGCTGGTGATGTCGAGGGTAATGCCAAGGCCATTCAAGAATCGTTTGCTCACTTTAATATAGAAGTCGAAATGGAAGGCGCCAATATTGGTCCCCGCGTTACCCAGTTCACACTTAAACCACCAACCGGTGTGAAGCTAACTAAAATGTTAGCGCTCGAGAATAACCTGGCTCTGGACCTAGCGGCTCACTCAATTCGTATCGAAGCGCCAATTCCTGGTAAACGCGCCGTTGGTATTGAGGTGCCAAATGTTAAGCCAGCGACGGTGCGGATTAGCAGTTTACTGCAGTCGGGCGAGTGGAGCGACGTTAAGGGCCCATTAGGATTTGTGATTGGTAAGGACATTGCCGGTCAGCCGATTGTCGGTGATCTGTCCAAGATGCCGCACTTATTGGTGGCTGGTCAAACCGGTTCTGGTAAGTCGGTCATGATTAACGATATCCTGACCAGCTTGCTGTACCGCAACACGCCGAGTGATCTTAAGCTGATTTTGGTTGACCCTAAGCAGGTTGAGCTAACCCCTTATAACGATATTCCGCACCTGCTGACACCGGTCATTAATGAACCCGAAAAGTGCATCAGCGCGCTCAAGTGGGCTGTTGCCGAGATGGAACGCCGCCTCAAGACTATGTCCGAGGTGAACCGCCGTAACATCGAAGAGTATAACAATCTCAAAAAAGAAGAGGGCATGCCCTACATTGTGATTGTTATAGACGAATTGGCCGACCTGATGATGGTAGCGGCGCGTGATGTCGAAGCCTTGGTAGTACGCTTGGCTCAAAAAGCTCGAGCCGCCGGTATCCACTTGGTATTGGCAACGCAACGGCCATCAGTTGATGTCATTACTGGTCTGATCAAGGCCAACGTACCAGCTCGGATTGCCTTTACCACTGCCAGCCAGGTGGACTCACGTACCATTATCGATCAGATTGGTGCCGAAAAACTGCTGGGGCGGGGTGACATGCTGTTGTTAACTTCGGATATGCCTAAACCTAAGCGTGTTCAGGCGGCCTTTATAGAAGACGCCGAAACCATGAAAGTAACTGACTTCTTGCGCATGCAACGACCACCACAATACGACGACGAAGTTGTTAGCCAGCCTGTTCAACTTAATGGCAAGGGTGGCGTGGTGACTGACTATGGCGCTAACGAAGCCGATGACGACATGTGGCGCGATGCTGTCCAAGTTGTGATTGATGGTCGCAAGGCCAGCACTAGCTTGCTGCAACGCCGTTTGCGTGTGGGCTACGCCCGAGCCGCCCGAATTATCGAGGCCATGGAAGAACAGGGCATAGTTGGCCCAGCTGATGGTGCTCGCCCGCGCGAAGTTCTGGTAAACTCAATCGACGAAGTTTTTGCAGCCGCACCTGTTAGCGAGGCTCCTGCTGAGCCCGTTATTGATGCAGAAACTGTCGGCACCAGTGAGTATGAGGAAAAAACTGATACAGAAGAATAAAAGGTTCTAAAATTTCTTTGGCCAAGTTATACTGGGCGCATAAGTGGGGTAGAGGTAATGGTTAGACTTCCAGTTCCTGGTTCAGACAGTGGCGCCTGGGGGCAACTACTAAACGATTTTCTGTCTGTAGCGCATACTAGCGATGGTCTTCCAAAGAATGTTGGCGCAATCTCTACTAAGCCAACATGGCTAGGCAGCGGACTCAATGCTAGTCGCCCAGCTGCTAGTTCCGGTAGTGGGCTATGGTTATCCACTGATATCAATGGAGGTACACAGTACTACTCCGATGGTAGCTCTTGGACTCAACTTAGTTCCGGGGTACTAGATAGTGGAGGCCAAGAACTAGCCTACACAGAAATAAATGCCTTTCCGACAACCGGCAATGCGTGGAGCGCTAAAGATGGTTTTGGTGGTCAGACAAGAGCCTTCACGGCAAACATTGTTCAAGATATTAGTAACTTTGAAACAACATGGACACCAGCCGATACTCGACCAGTAGAGGTCAGGGTAGTACTGTCTCAAGTAGTTGTTGCTACCGATGCAGTGACAGTGGGCTGCCGTGTCCTGGTAGATAATGGTGGAGGGGGAGGATATGTGCAAGTTGGTCAGGAAAACTTTACATCTTCTGGATCTAGTACTACCATGCGGTTTGATTTTTCAACTCGTCTACCAAATGGCGCCCAAACTCTTTCGGTGGGAGTCGCCGCCTCTGTTAAGGTACAGTTATTTTGCACCTCCAGTATTACAGTAACTGGTTATGCTGGTGCTACTTTCTTCGGTAATTTTTACCCCTACATTCAGGTTATTCGCAGATGAGCAACTACAGAGTAGAGGCTCTTAACAACAATACCCTTATAATTGAACGTCGCCAGGGTGCACTTAAATCGTTACCGGCGGTTATTTTTATTCACGGCGGAGCTGATTCTGCCGGCAACGCGTTGACGATTATTAAACCGTCTGGGACCGGTGTGGGTCGTAACTACGAGAACGAAGTATTCAAATCTATTGCTGACGCTGGGTATCGTGTAATTGCGCCAGCAGTCGGAGCATCTTTCGGTGCTACGGCCGGTCAAAATATAATTGACAGTACGTACACACGCTTACAAACCGACCTTTTCCCTGCCAAAGTTCATCTAATGGGGGGTAGCGCTGGGGCTTGCCTTGCCCTAAATTGGATGTGGCGTAACTCTGCCAAAGTAGCCAGTGCTTTCTTGTACGTTCCGCTGGTTGATGTTGAAGCCCTATACAACCGCGACAACACCTTTCGTGCGGCAATCGAAGCAGCTTATGGTCATGTTCCAACGCAGACTGATTACGATAACTTTGATCCATCACACAACCACGCAAATATTGCACCGCAAGCCAGCAAGATTAAGGTTTGGTATGGCACAAATGATACGGTCATACCGGTTGGCACGCCTGAAGCTTTTATAACAGCCATAGGCTGTGAATCAACGCAAACAGCTGCCAATCACTTTAATGGGTACGATCCCCTTTACTGGAATCGACAAGAACCTGTTGCCTGGTTCAACAATCACCCATAGATCAGTATTCTAGTCTTTACAAACAGGGGTGGCTAAGGTATAATAGAGCTATTATCAACTTCAGCTCATCCCACCTTAAGGGCGATGGGCTTTAACCAAAGGAAGGAAGTTCATATGGCGCAATACGAAATTGCGGTGTTGTATCACCCCGATCTAGAAGTCGACCTGACCAAGGCCGAAGAGCGGGTTACCAAAATCTTTACTGATGCTGGTGCCAAAATAACTGCCACTGACAATTGGGGCAAGCGCAAGCTAGCTTATCCAATTGCCAAGAACGAGCATGCCGTTTACGTGTTTTACACGACCGAAATGCCCGGCGACGCAGTTAAGAAGATCGAGACTACGCTGAACATCACCGACGAAGTCATCCGCTACATGATCGTTAAACCCGATCTAGCAGCTATTGCTAAGGCCGAAGCTGCCAAAGCCGAGAAGGCCGAAAAAGCCGCTGCTCGAGGTGATCGTCACGATGATGACGAAGCCGAATCAGACGAAAAGTAAACTTTTAATTAAAAGTACATAGTGTTTGACACCCAACAGCCACCAGGTTTAGGGTATAAGTACTATCAGCTAAGCAAGACATAGGTCTTATAACGAAAGAGGAGTAAACAGATGGCACGAAGTTTTAACCAAGTCATTCTAATGGGTAATTTAACCCGCGACCCAGAGTTGCGCCAAACACCAAACGGCCAAAGCGTTTGTAGCTTTAGTCTGGCACTTAACCGCAGCTACAAGGGAAGCGATGGCGAATGGCAAGAGGCTACCGACTACGTCGATATCGTTGCCTGGGGACCGTTGGGCGAACGAACTGCCCAATATGTCACCAAAGGCCGCCCTGTACTGGTTAATGGCCGTCTCCAGAGCCGTTCATGGGAACAAGAAGGTCAGAAGCGCAGCAAGGTAGAAGTTGTCGCCCAAGACGTAACCTTCTTGGGTGGACGAACTGATGGCGAAGGTGGCTCTAGCAGCTACACTCCAGCCAGCTCATCGAGTGCTCCCGCCGACAAACCAAAACCTGCTAAAAAGAAAGAAGATGTAGTTATAGAAGACATTGGCGATGAGCCAATTAACCTCGACGACATCCCATTTTAAACCTCTAAACATTAATAACTAAATCCTAAAGTTTTGAATGTAGATATTCTGATTTAGGATTTGATTACCGAAGGGAATTACCATGGCAAAGATTTTTAAGCACCGCACCGACGTTGCATACTTTGACTACAAGGACTTTAAGACCTTGCAGCGCTACGTAAACGTTTACGGCCAGATCGAAAGTCGCAAGAAGACTGGTCTGACCGAAAGTCAGCAACGCCACTTGGCCCGTGCTATAAAGCAAGCCCGTCACCTGGCATTGCTTCCATTTATCGCAACTAACTAATTTAGAGTTTCGATATTCGTAATTAGAGTTTAAGGGGATATATGGCATTTGGAATCACCGATTTAAAGAAAGGTACCGTCTTCCAGTACGAAGGCGTGCCTTATCGTGTCACCGATTACTCGCAAAAGGTAATGGGTCGTGGTGGCTCAATTGTGAACGTCAAAATTAAGAGCTTGATTGACGGTAAAGTTCTGGCTAAGACTTTTAAAGGGAACGAGGCAGTTGAACCAGCCGATGTTACCAATAAAAGTGTTCAGTACCTCTATAACGATGGCGCCCAGTTCTACTTTATGGACCAGGCCAGTTATGAGCAATTTGAGCTTTCGGCCGAAGACATGGCCGACCAAGCTGGCTTCCTAAAAGAGGGTGACACCGTTCAGGCCCAACTTTTTGATGACCGGGTTATCAACGTTGAACTGCCCAAGAACGTACCGCTCAAGGTGACTTACGCCGAAGACGTAGTTAAGGGTGACACCACCAGTAACGTTATGAAAGATGCTACCGTAGAGACCGGCATTACAGTCAAGGTTCCAGCCTTCGTTAAAACCGGCGATATTATTAGCGTCGACACCACAACTGGTGCCTACCGCGAACGAGTTAAGGAGTAAGCAGTGAAAGTACGGCTTGACCAGGCTCTGGTAGAGCAAGGTTTGGTCCGTTCACGTAGTCAGGCGGCTAGTTTTATTAAGCTGGGCGATGTAATGGTGAATGGCAAAGTAGTCACAAAACCTGGCGAACCGGTATCGGAGCACGACAAGCTAGAAGTAACGGCGCCGGAACAGTACGTGTCGCGGGCGGCCCTTAAACTGGCGTCGGTGGCCGACGAATTTCAGCTCGACTTCGCAGGCAAGGTGGTACTGGATATTGGCTCATCCACCGGGGGATTTACACAATTTGTACTCATGCATGGCGCGGCCCAGGTGATCGCGGTGGACGTGGGTACAAATCAGCTACACCCAAGCCTACGGGATGAACCCAGAATTTTACTTCTAGAACAAACCGACTTCAGAAATCTTAAAGAGACACCGGTCAAACCGGACATAGTAGTCGCCGACGTTTCCTTTATTAGCCTCAAAGAAATCATTCCGCACGCTGTTAAATTGGCTAAGCCCAACGCTCAGCTGGTTATGATGGTTAAGCCCCAGTTCGAGGCTGGCGATAGCTATAAACACAAGGGTATCATAAAAAATGATACAATTCGCCGAGCCATTCTTAAGGATTTTGAAACCTGGGTACAAAAACTGTGCGTCATCAACGCCAAGGCCGATAGTGGGGTAGCCGGAGCGCGCGGCAACCGGGAGCGTTTCTATCTATTAACTCCCTTACGGTAGCAGAGTATCAGTGATACACTAGCGTTATGTATTTTAAGAGTCGAGCCGATGCTGCCGGACAGCTCGCACAGCTGATTGTCCCGAAGTATCGCTACGAAAACTGCGCTGTTGTGGCATTGAGTGACGGTGGTGTCGTCATTGCCAGTAACATCGCCACGCAGCTGCACTGCGTGTTGATGATGTTACTTACCGAACAGATTACTTTGCCGGGCGAGAATTCGCCGGTTGGTAGTATCGACCAGAGTGGCGGCTTTACGTTTAATGGTATGTATTCGGCCGGTCAGCTCGAGGAGTTTGAATCCGAGTATCGCAATAATATCGAGCAGCAGAAGCTCGAAAAGATTCATAGCATGAATGGCCTGCTAGGTAGCGGTGGTATTATTGATGCCGACCTAATCCGTTACCACAACGTTATTTTAGTCTCTGATGGCTTAAGTAGCGGTCTATCGCTAGACGCAGCGGCTTCTTACCTAAAGCCCTATAAGTTAGAAAAACTAATTGTGGCCACGCCGGTAGCTAGTATTGGCGCGGTCGATCGCATGCACCTTTTGGCTGACGAAATCTTTTGTTTGAGTGTGGTCGAAAACTACATCAACACCAATCACTACTACGAAGACAACACTTTACCGCCACACGAGACAATTGTTAAGACCATCAAAGACATAGTTCTGAAGTGGCAGTAGTCCTTAGAGGGCAGCTTTTAGGGTTGGTAAATCAAGCAGGGTAATTTTACTCTGGTTGCTGGTAATTAGACCGAGTCGCTCCAGGCGCATTAGCTCGCGACTGGTTGTTTCGCGCGAGGCATTAATTGAACTGGCAATGTCTTGTTGTTTTAGGGCGACGTCAATTAGTAGTTTGCCCTCGGCTGTGGTGGTGCCGAAACGCTTCGACATGTTGATCAAAAAACAGATTAAGCGCTCGCGAACAGTGCGGTATTCCAGGTTCAAAATATGTTCCGAATGAAGCCGATACATTTCTAGGGTCATTTCGAGCATCGGCATGAGCATGGTGGCATCATCGCGGACTTTTTTGGTAAAGGTCGAGCGACTTATGCGCCAGACCACTGTTTCTTCCAGTGTCTGGTAGATAATATTGCGCTCCTGGCCAGTAACAGCCCAGATGAGAGGGAATATTTCGTTGGACTTACGGATAATCAAGAGGTTTTCTTCGCCGTACTTCGATATGTCGTAGGCCTTAACCAAGCCGGACTCTATAAAAAAAACGCCGCTTGGCGTTTCCCCGGGGTGGATAACGAATTCACCCTTCTTAAAGGTAAGTTTGGTACCTCCGCGAAACACGTTATTAAGGTCTTGGCGCTGTTTGTTTGAGGTGAACATGCACATAGTATGAACTAATCGCTTAATTGGAGCAAACCGTTGACGATTTTGTGCGCTTTATCACACCGCGGCTGTGACAAAAGTAGCTGTGAAGGCCGCTCATTAAGCCTATGATACCTATGTAACGGAAGGAGGATGTCGACATGGTAGCACTCAAAGAAGTCGAAAGACAACTCGACGCGCTCGGTGCCAACAACCGGTTCTGGGGAAGGGCTGAAATAGTAGAACTTCAGCATATTCTGGTTCCGGGGGAGCAAATTCAGGCATCCTTGAATGGTCGCTATCACGGCGGCTTTGCCACATTTGTGGTAACCGACCAAAGACTCCTGATTGTCGATAAGAAACTCTTCTATCTAACCGTCGAAGATATGCGCTACGACATGATCTCGGAAGTCGACTTTAGTGCTCAACTGCTGAGCGGCACCATCCAGGTGTGTACGCCAACCAAAACCCTGAGCTTTACCAACTACAAGCCGCGCGAGTTGCGAGTAGTAACGAGTTACATTCAGCAGAAGGTAATGCAGGTGCGTCACCAATACAACCAGCCAGAAATGCTGGATCAACCGCAACCACCAACCGTACCAGCACCAACACCACAGCCAGTGGCCAAGAACCCCTACGCCACATTGTTGGACTTGGGTGGCCAGGCTATCGGTGGGGTCAACGCCCAGGCGGCTCTGCCAACACCACAACGGCGTAACCCTTACATGAACCCGCCGCTGATGACGCGACGCCGAATTGGACGGTTTGGACCAATCGCCAGCTCCACGGGGCAGCTTTCCCAAACGCGCTAAGAACTAAACATTAAAACGGAACTCGACTACGTCACCTGGCTGCATGACGTAGTCTTTTCCTTCGGTGCGGACTTTGCCGGCCGCTTTGGCGGCGCTTTCTGAACCGGCCTCCACAAGATCGTCGTAGTCAATAATCTGAGCCGCAATAAAGCCGCGTTCAAAGTCGCCATGGATAACTCCGGCGGCCTGTGGGGCAGTGGCGCCTTGACGAACAGTCCAGGCGCGGACTTCTTGTTCACCGGCGGTCAGATAGCTTTGCAAACCAAGCGTGGCGTAGGCGGCATGGATAAGCTGTACTAAGCCCGACTCGGTAACACCGTAACTGTCGAGTAGTTCCAGGCGATCGCTTTCATCTAAACCATTCAGTTCGCTCTCTAACTTGGCGCAGACGAAAACGCTTTGGGCGGGGGCAACCAACTTGGACAATTCTTGTTTACGAGCTTCATTACTCAGCGTTTCTTCATCGACATTGAACAAATATATAACTGGCTTGGCGGTGATCAGCTGTAGGTCGGCTAAATGTTCGGCATCAATGTCTGGCAGGGTATGTACCGGCTGACCCTTGTCCAGGGCGTCATGAACGCGCTGCAAGGTGTCGGCCACTGGCTTTAGTTTGGGGTTAGCGCGGGCTTCTTTGTCGACGCGCGGTAAACGCTTCTGAACGGTCTGTAAGTCAGCCAAGATTAGCTCGGTGTTAATAACATCGATATCTTTTTGCGGATCGTGGTCTTCGTCAACGTGTAGTACGTTATCGTCGCTGAAAGCCCGCACAACATGCACAATGGCGTTGCAGGTACGAATATTGGCCAGGAACTGGTTGCCCAAACCTTCGCCCTTAGACGCACCGGCCACCAAGCCAGCGATGTCGACAAATGTCACCGTAGCCGGCACTACTTTCTTTGAACCATACAGATCAGCCAGCTTTTGTAAGCGCTCATCTGGCATGGGAACAATTCCGGTGTTCGGCTCAATCGTGGCAAACGGATAGTTAGCCGCCAGAATATTATTATTGGTCAGGGCATTAAACAGGGTAGACTTGCCAACGTTAGGCAAGCCAACGATGCCGATTGATAAACTCATAGAGTCATTATAACAGGGGCGTAACGCTTGACCAAACAGTAAATCTGTGCTATAGTGGGTTTAAGCTAAACGAAAACAAAAATGCCTCAACAAGATCAACCATCACCAGCTAGACCAGAAATTACTGCTCACGAAATTTTTGCTGGCATGTTTGCGCTCGATCACGACACCACACTTGCTGATGAAGCCGCTAATTTATTGATTCGCGAAGTTGCTGGTGAGTCGGCCGAGATAATTGCCCAACGACTGGCTGAGGCATCGGTTGAAATTGATGCTCGCACTATTCCTGAGCACCTCAAGCCCGAAGAGTTAACAGAAGAAGACATTCGTCTCCTTCAGGAGTCGCCAACACCTTTAATTACACTCTATGGCATCGCCAATGCTTATCATGTGAGACATGATGGCACCGGCTGGAAGGTTGTTGAAGACAAGAAAAAGTTAGTAGATCGGGGCAATATCTATGAAGACGCCAAGTTACGTTCTTTGCCGCTGGTGCACGGCACTAGTTTGGATGGTTTACGCACCATTATGGCTCATGGCGGGATGGTTAGTAACCGTGAAGTCTACGAGCAAAGTGGTGGCGACGCCCAAGCCTTCATCGAGAGCGAAATAGGGGCTACCAATCTCTGGGATCGCAAGGTAGGCTTGGACCGTTATGTGTTCGCCGATTTTGCCCGACCATCACGCTATCGACTAGAAAGTGAGGTCGAAATTGTGATTGACCCGTCCGCCATGGATCAGCCGGGCACGTTTTTAACCGAACAAGACTACCAAGACTGTGATGACGCACATGACAACCCGCAAAACGCCATGCGTGACTATATGCGCGGCGCCCAGATTCCCGAGCGATTTTATAAAGCCGCCCGCGAGCGGATCCTAATTGCCCCAATCGGAGAGCGTGAATACTCATCAGGCGGCGCCTACCGACTAGAGGTTTTCTATAACACCATCGATAAGTTTAAAGACGGCCAAGACATGATTCCGCGACCCATGAACCCGATCCTACCGTACAAGTTATCGACTTGGGAAGTGAAGCTACCCAGCGTTTCGGCCGATAGCATTCGTCGTGTCGTGGTTCATTCGCAAGCGGTTTATGACCAGGTTGTTGAAGAATTTGGCGATGCCGTCGAGATCGTATTGGCGGAACAGTTTGGTCCGGGGCATTACGAAAGCTTGCAGCTGCCCGGTGCCTATGAACAAGCTCTAGAAGAGAATATCGAAAAAGACTACGCCGAACGGGTTGCCCGTATTGAACAGGCCGATCCAGAGGACCGCGAAAAGGTTGTGGTAGCTATGCAGTATGCCAGCAACGACCCGCAGGATGTAGAGAGTTTTGTTGAGATCAGAACCAACCCAGCTTATAGAGAGAGCGCTGCCTATAAAGATATGGCACAGCTCCTTGACGATATTCGTCAAACCAAGCCCGGCGCCAATCGTTATTTTGGCCATTCTCATATGGGCAAGCGTGTTTGGTTTGAACAGGTCGCTGACATGGATAAGGAAGATCGTGATATCGTGATTGCCGAAGTTGAACGACTCAAGTCCGACCCCAAAGTTGGCCGGATTATTAATGTCAGTACCATAAATCCGACCAAGGTCTAAGCAATGCAGATAACACCAAAATCGCCAGAACAACTGCAAGCCCAGGCGGCGGCTTTTGCTAATGCTGAGCTCCACGGCCAGGATCAAGCCGGTGTATTTAATAACATTGGTGCAGTAGTTGCCGAGGGTGCTGTTCGTGAACCCGAAGCAAAACAGTCGTATGTAGACTATCTGCGTCAGACTGGCGGCAATAGTAATCCAGAAGTTCATGGCCGGGCAGATATACTGCACAAGTTCCAGGACTTTGCGCCAACTGTAACCAAGCTTAAGGCCGAACTTGCTGATCCGGCTGCGCGCCGCCAACACCCTGATTTTTTGGGTCATGGCACAAACTCTGATGTTTTTAAGATTTCCCAGGGAGGCAAGTTATTTGCCGTTCGCATTCCGTTTGGCGAAGCAACCCACCCAGTTTCGATTGATATGCACGTCGCAAGTGCTATCCGCGGCAAGGGTATTCCTCATATGGAGCAGATTATCGCAGCTTCTTACGAAGACGGAGTAACGGTGGCCGAAATGATGCCCGGAAAGGTAATCGGTGACCTTTCGCCAGAAGATGTTAGCCAAGTAACCGACCAGCAGCTAGAAGACTTGGTCGATACCGTTATTGTAGCCAATCAGCGTGACATAATTATTGACTCTAAGCCCTCAAACTTTTTATATGACCAACATCAAGGTTTCGGTATTGTTGACTACCATGTACCAAAGGGCGCGGTGGCACATTCGCAAGATCTTGGAGTCATAGTGGGCTGCTTAGAGACAGTAATTAATAATGCTGGTTTGTATGGAAAGAAGAAGCTAGACAAGACTGCACAAGACTATTTGGCCCAAGGCCGCCAGATGACTGCCAACGTCGCGGTGGTTGAACGGTTACGAGGAGTTGTTGAAGCAAAGCTGTCCGGCAAAGATCTAAGTGACGCTTTGGAACGAATTGATTCTGGCTTGCAACGGTGGAGCGAGTATGCCGCCGATTATTCAGACCCAGATTCGGTCGATAAGTTAATCGCCGAACAGCAAGCCTTTGAACAAGCTCGCAAGCGAATTATCGAGAACCAACACCAGGGCGATACGCCAGTTAACGCCGATTGGCTCTAGGTACAATTTTATAGCCTTCGTGTAGTTTTAGTAGATCTTTGATGATATGTTCCAGTAGGGTGGTTTCTTCGGGCAGAGAGGCTGCGATTCGGCTGCTGACTTGGTCGAGGCGAGTTGCCAAGAGGGCAAAGTAGTCCTGCGAAGCAACCTGGGCGGCTAACTCGGCCGACTGGTGATCGTGCGCCTTGTCGTTGAGTACCCAGGCAATCGCCGGCCAGTGTTTTAGGACGTTGTTATTCGGCTTGGGTTTGTAGGTCATGACGCATGCACTCCATTACGCTTATAAATTTGTTTTCGGCCAGAACAAGGTGGTCCAGCAAATCGATGCCCAGAAGCTTACCGGCCTGAAGCAGTTGTTCGGTGATGATGATGTCGGCATTGGTGGGTTCGAGCGAGCCGGACGGGTGATTGTGGGCAACAATAATGGCAATGGCACCATGTTCAATAGCTGGTTGAAAAACCTCGCGCGGGTGGACCAAGTTGGATGTTAGGGTGCCGACCGAAATAACTTCGTCTCGAATAACCTGATAGCGACTGTTAAGATATAGTCCGCGCAGCTGTTCCTTCTTGCCGTAACCCATACCGCGTAAGTATTGGTGAGCTTGCTGGGCGTTGCGAACATAAACTGGCTTACCGGCTTGGCTGGCAAAGAAGCGCCGACCAATTTCAAAACTGGCCACGACCTGACAGGCTTTGCTTAGGGGTATTTCTAAAGACTCAGCCAAATTTTTGGGATTGGCTTCGGCCACCAGAGCCTTTTCGCCATATTCTTTAACCAAGCGTTGTGACATGCTGAGGAGCTCTTCTTTTTTGGTGCCGACACCCCATAGAACGGCAATCAGTTCGGGCAGGCTAAGATTTTTGGCACCCAGTTGTAAGAGTTTTTCGCGGGGCTTGTCTTGTTCATTAAGATCGCGAACCCGTAGTACGTATTGTTGCTCGGTATTAGTGTCGAGCATGACGAAATCGTGATCCACCAAAGTGTAGTGATTGCGTTTTGAGGGTCGGGCAAGAGTTGTTAGGGTAGGCATAAACTGAGTATAAACACGACCTGACTAGAAAGCGGCATAAGTTAAGAAGTTTTTAATAACTATTTAAGAATTCGTTGGCATCGTGGTGTTGCCGGCGGGTCTGGTCAATGGAAGTTTGAATTTTATCAAACAGCGAGGTGATGATATTGTTGGCTGCAAGCAAAGGGTTTTTATGAATGGCTAGGCGCCCCAGTTCAATCTGCTGGCTGACGTTGTGACAGTGTTTGGACAGGTAAGTCTGCCAAAAGTACCGTTGCAAACCGGTTGTATCATTGGCGTGTAGCCCCGAGCAACGCAGCAAATCGGTTACCGTGTAGCTCATGTGGCCGCGGGCCAGGTCGGCTTTCCAGTCGTGGGCGTCATCGTCTAGCTGGCGGGCAATCAGATAATGTCTAAACGCCGTCAGTATGGCCTGGACGTCGGGTTCATCGGCTTTGTGCCCGGTGGCAAGCAAGATTGCCAGGGGTGTTAGGCTGTGGCCCCAGGATCTTTCGGCCAGTTTGCGTAAACTTCCGTAGTTTGGCAATTGTTTTGTAGAGCGGCAGTGGGC
>JAUPVS010000013.1 GCA_030916945.1 Patescibacteria group bacterium | reverse complement strand
GTCTGCTGCTAGTGTTGGCTTTAGGCTTCTTGGGCACATTTGTCTATACCAAATGGAAAGAAAGTGACCTTAAAGCCAAGGCCACGCGCTGGACAAAGGTTACTCCCTACAGCACCGTTAATGGTCTGGGTGATCAAGTAAAGTTCACGGCCTGTAAGCAGTACCAAGGGACGCCCCAGGAGCTGGCCAACGATGCGGCTTCTAAAAAAGCCAAGGTCACAGTGGTGGCCAGTAAGCCAGCCGATTTAAAGTACGACACTAACACCTCAAGCTCTAAGAATGGTCAGCCAAGTTTATGGATTGAGTCCTACACTAAGTCCGACTCCGGTAAGGCTGGATACGGCCATACTTGGTGGTCTTTGGGACGTAAAGCTGGCTTCTCTAACACCTGGTGGGCCAATACCGTCACCACAGCATCAATGGTTGATGTGGCCGATGGTTCAAAGATCTCTATGACGGTGGGAAGCGACAAGGGTCGTGTGGCTGTACTGGGTAGCACGGTTGGCGAGAGCCGCAACCCTTTCCGTCTTTACTATGCACCCCCCACCCCTAACGCCTATTCGAACGCTAATGATTATATTCAAGCGCGGACAGCTTGGGAACGTAACACACCAAGCTTAGCCAAAATAATTAACTGTGAAGGAACACGATAATGGTTACCAGGAAAAGCTCCGTGAAGGCAAAGACCGTTAGTAAACCAGGTATTAAGATGTGGCAGAAGCTGTTTTTGGCCGCTACTCTGCTTTTGCTGGTGACCGTGGCCGGCACGACTGGGTACGCTAAGTTCAAACAACGTGATCTGCAGAGCAAAGCGGCCGCTTATATGGTCAACCGAGTAGGGCCAAACTATGATGTGAGCTTTGCAGTTTGTAAGACCGTGAACGAGGGCCGTACACGAGTGCGCGGTATTGTTTCACGACAATCATCGAAAGGCAATAATTTTGCTAAGCTGACTACCTTTGCCGAGGGGAAGAATGGCCAACCAGGCGGTGTTTATGACACCGCTTATAGTAACGCTTGGTACTGGGGCGCTATCACGGCCATGGAACTGCCGGTAGCCGCCAACGGCTGGGTCAAGATTAATTATGATAGAAGCCATACGGATGTTATATTTATGGGCTTCGTTCCCACCTGTTAAAGCAAGGCGCTCAGACTGCTTTTTAGACGGGCTAACGTAGCCTCTTTGCCAAGTACGTGAAGCGTGTCGGCTAGACCCGGACTGGCTGGTGCCCAAGTGGTGGCAATCCGAATTAGACTAAACAAGATGCCGGGCTTTTGACCGGTTTCTTCTAGTAGATGATTGAGCTTGGCTTGGAGGTCGTCAACACTAAAGTCGCTGCTTTCAAGGCTGGCCTGGGCTTTCTGGAGTAGCTCAATTTGTTGGGCTCGGCCGAGCTTTTTGAGCTGTTTATTATTATCGATTAGTTCTAGATTGACTGGTAAATCATTAAAGAAGAAGCTGGTCAGCGCTGGTAGCTCGGCAAAGTATTTAAGTCTTTCTTGGGTCAGGCCAAGGACGGCTTTTTTGTAGTTGTCGCCATGATCTTTAGCCTCGGCCGGCCAGAAAGCGGTCACTTTTTGATAGAGTTCGTCTAGCGGCATATTACGGATGAAGCTACCGTTCACCCATAACAGACGTTGTTCGTCAAAACGGGCGCCTGATCGTCCCACTCGTGACAGGTCAAACTTCTGAATTAATTCTTTAACAGTAAAAACTTCTTGTTCGGTGCCGTCATTCCAGCCCAGGGTGGCTATAAAACTCACCAAGGCTTCAGGCAGATAGCCGTCGCGTATATAGTCGAGTACGTCCTTGGCTCCATCGCGCTTACTGAGCTTCTTATTGCCATCAGGCCCTAAGATATGCGGCATGGTGGCCAAAATCGGCTGGGATAGCCCGAGCGCCTCGTACAGAGCTATATAGTTGGGTGTGCTGGCCAGGAATTCCTGGCCGCGGATAACGTGGGTAATCTTCATCTCGGCATCATCAACAATGTGGGCGAAGTTGTAGGTTGGGTAGCCATCGGATTTAATTAGGATGAAATCGTCTTGGGCTTCGGGACCGGCCTGTAGGTCACCCATAACAGCGTCGTGCCAGCTGCGGTCTTGCGGGTCGGCCTTAAAGCGCAGTGGCGTGGAGCCGTCCCAGACCGGTGGATTGGTTGGTCGGTGGTTGCGGTACAGGAAAGGCTTTTTGTCTTTTTGGGCCTGCTCACGGAAAGCCTGGACTTCTGGGGCGGTATAGGGGTCGGCATAGGCCCGGCCACTGTCGATGAGCTTCTGGGCGTATTTTTTGTAGATGGCTAAGTTGGCGCTTTGGCGAATTGGCCCTTCGTCAAAATCAATTCCCAAGGCTTTTAGGCTGTCCACGATGTGTTGGCCAGCACCCTCGACTTCGCGGGCTTGGTCGGTATCTTCGAGGCGCAAGATGAACTGTCCCCCGCCTTGGCGGGCCACCAGCCAAGCAAATAAGGCAGTCCTAATACCGCCAACGTGCAAATAGCCAGTCGGGCTGGGCGCAAAACGGGTTCGAGGGGCAGTTTTTGGCATATCTGCCCTATTGTAACAGATTATAAGCGACTGTTAGAGGCTATCGGCGATGCGAACTAGTTGTTCGCTGTTGAGGTTGGCGTTGCTGCCGTTGACCTGGTACCAGACACCACCGTTGACCCAGGTGGCATTGGAGCCGTTATAGATGTAGATGGTCTTTCCTTTTTCTTGGTAGGTTTGATAAGACTGTTTGTTAGCGGCCACAAAGCTACTCAACAATGAATCGCTGGTCCAGTTAGAGGGTTTTTGAGTGACTTCGAAGCTGCGGTCGTCGGAGTGGGATCGGAAGCTGACGGTGACCGCACCAGGGGCAGCTTTAATTGGTCCGGCCACGCCAAAGCCACTAGGGGTGTACTGCGGTAGTGAGGCCGAAAAACCGGCTCGGTTAGCCGCGATACGCATCGATATATTAGGCACATTCTGATAAGCCACAAAACCAGCTAATAATACGAAGGACATGGTTAAGGTTCCGGCGATAACTAGGTTACTACTAATCCCGAGTTTTTTAGCGGCGCGGTGATGAACGCGCGTCTTTTTGAGCTTGCCCTTGGTATGACTCGATGCTGAGCGTAAGGCGGTGTCAAAAGTTTGAGCGGCGGCACTGGCTGGCTTAGCGGCCTGTTTGGCATGATGCTGCTCGGGGTGAGGTTTGACGGCTAAAGGTGCAACTTTGGTGGTGAGCCGGGGCGCAACGCTGTTACTAAAGCGACTAATCGCTGAACTTTTACTGACATTAGCGGCGCGTTCCAGACGGTCGTTGGGTCGACTGACTGGAGCTGGTTTTTGTGCTTGAGCCTTGGCTGGGGTGGCGTTGGCCGGTTTTTGAACGACATGGCGCATTAGGGTGTGTGAGCGTTGTGGTTTATGGTGGGCCGGATTAGGGTGGCGTGGTGCTCGTTGCGGCGTGCTTGGCTTGCTGGGGCTAGCCTTAATCCTGCTGTGGTGGCTGGTTGGGCGAATGAATCCGTCCACGGCTTGAGGTTTGGTAGCAGGTTTTATGGCTGGGGCAGCCGCCGATGACACTACCTTGCCAGTAGTGGCGTCGTACAGTTTTCCATTTAATTCGATGGTTGTTTTGGTCTGTCCCACGTTGTTACCCTTATATCTAGTATCTTACCGCTTGTAAGAGATTGCCGCAAGCGGTTTAAGCGACTTTAGCGATTCTGTCGTGACCTGAGCCACCAGACGTGGTATAACTGGTAAAAGCGCTATGGACTTTTTAGACCCAAACAAAAAACGTGCTCACAAATACAGATTGATCCTCGGCTATATACTTATCGGGATAGCCATCGCTTTGGTGACCCTGATTTTGGTGTTTCAGTCATACGGCTATGATTTGGATCGTAAAACCGGCGCTATCATTCAGAATGGCTTATTGTTTGTGGCCGCCCAACCCGAGCCGGCCGATGTTTATTTGAATGGCAAACAATACAAGTCGCGGGCCGATGCCCGTCTGGTTTTACCGTCTGATGTTTATAAGATGGAATTGAAGAATAATGGCTATCGAACTTGGTCGCGCACCATTAGCTTGGCGGGTGGTACGATTGAGCGCGTGACCTATCCGTTCCTCTTCCCGGCCGACTTAAAGACAGTTGAGCAAAAGACTTATACCGCAGCGCCAACTCTTTCTACCCAAAGTCCGGATCGACGTTGGATGCTGATTCAACAGCTGGGTCAGCTAGCCACATTTGACGAGTTTGATTCCAATGACAGTCAGCAAGCCGCCACAAGCGTCAAAGTGCCTGACTCTTTGTTCGCGACTTCACCGCAGCACGCCATTAAGGTAGTAGAGTGGTCAACCGATAACCGACACTTCTTGCTACAGCATGATTATCAGGGTGGACGTGAGTTCATTATGGTCGACCGCGAAACGCCCAATAGCTCATTTAACGTCAACAAAACCTTTAACGTCACTCCAAGCGAAGTCGCCATGCGTGACAAGGCGTTTGACCAGCTCTACCTGTACACTCAGGCCGGTCTCAAGCTTGACTTGGCTAACAATGGCGATAAAACTGTCAAACCAATTCTGGCTGGCGTCCAAGCCTTTAAGTCACATGGTGCTGACATGATTTTGTACGCTACCGCCGACGGGGCTACAGCTGGCAAAACGCGAATTATGATGCGCGACAAGTCGGGTTCTTACCTACTACGCGAAGTAACAGCTAGCCCGACCTACTTGTTGAATCTAGCTCAGTACGGCGGTCACTGGTACATGGCAGCCGGTGGGGCGGCCGATGAGCGAGTGTATGTTTATAAGGATCCGCAAGATGCGATTAAGCAACCTAAGCCTAGCCCCGAGCTCGAGACTATCTTGCGCGTGGCTGGTCCTAACTGGCTGGGTTTCTCGGCCAATACGCAATTTTTGGCCCTGCAGAGTGGGTCGCAATTTGCGGTTTACGATTTTGAGCACCAGCGTAGTTTTAAATATGATCTAAAACTGCCGCTTGACGCGGCTTCGCCGAAGGCCAGTTGGATGGATGGACACCGCTTAATTTTAAACAGTGGCGGCAAGATGATTGTGGTTGACTACGATGGTACGAACTTGCAGACCCTATCAGCTAACCAGGCCGGTTTGGTGCCAATGTTCGATCGCCAATACCGCCTGCTGTATACGATTTCGCCACGAACAGCTAACAATGCACCAGCCGGTTCTTTTGCCTTGCAGCGAACCAACTTACTGGTCGGCCAGAATAACTAACCAAAGATACTGGTTAGGCGTTCCCATAAACTCGGGGCGTCGCTGGGTACGATCGTCGGCTTTTCGTCTGTCTTGACAGCCGTACTGGCGGTATTAGTGCTGGGGTCGGGCGAGATCTGTTCGCCAATAACGACTAATCGATTGATTGAAGTACCCGGTGGATCACAGGTAATCAGGGTAGCTGTGGTGGGCTTGCTAGCTGCGCCTAAAACACTGACATCGGTTGGCTTGACCACCTTTTTTTCGTAAACACGGTAGGTGTACTGTTTGCCACCCTTGGTCAGACTAAAAGTATCACCGACCTCTAAACGATTGAGCAGTACAAAAGCAAACTTGTATTTACCTTTGTTGAGGATGTTGTTGCTGGAGTGACCAAAGATTACGGTGTTCCCCTGCTCTCCCGGCGAAGAGGTGGTAGCATAGTGGACCACGCCGCTCTCGAGCGACTTCTGGATATCTTCTTCACTAATACTAGTCTGGTCGTACACTACCGGTATCTGAACATTGATCTTAGGAATAATAACTTCTGGGTTGGCGCTGACGGTCTGTGTTCCGTTGCTGATAATTGGTGTACTGGTAACGGTCTTGCTGGGGGTGACAAAGGGTGCGATTACCCGTTCGTTAAAGAAGCCAAACAACATGACAAGGACAGCAATCGATCCGATGCCTAACCCGAACAGGATTGATTGCACATGATGCTTGGTCTTTAGATTGCTAGCACTGCGTGCTGTGGCCTTGCCCAAGAGTTGTTTTTTAAGCTGGGTAACGGTTTTTTGACCAGCCTTTTTGTGATGAGTTACTGGCTTAACTGGCTCTTCCGGCTTGGGTTGTTTGGCTTTGGCCTGCTCGCTATAGAATTCCTGCCAGACTTGGTGTTTTTCGTCATCAGGCAAAGCGGTATAGTACTGATGCCAAGCGGTCTGGATTTCTTCTAATGACTTACCAGAATTACTGAGCTGTTGCATGTATCGTTGGTGTTTTGAGCCATGCTGGATATGGGCTACTTCGGCCTTTTCGGCGGCAGCACTGGGTTCGTGAGCCTCCTTGGCCTCTTCGACATAAAGTGACT
The DNA here is from genome assembly GCA_030916945.1 of Patescibacteria group bacterium. Lineage (GTDB taxonomy): Bacteria > Patescibacteriota > Saccharimonadia > Saccharimonadales > JAUPVS01 > JAUPVS01. The sequence goes on along the minus strand of JAUPVS010000013.1, from coordinate 21,626 downwards.
GGATTTTTTGCCGGATAACTTCGGCCGCCAGTTCGCTGGAGTCATGATTTGAAGCCTCTGTCGGCACGATATTGTTGTGGCTGGCCATATGTTGAATGCTTATGCTAGATTTAACAGATTAAAGTATAACAGATTCACCCCTTTTGTACTCCATCTGTTTGTAGTACAATAACCCCTGTTCTCTACCCGTAACCCTGTGCCGCAGTGGTGGAATTGGTAGACACGCGGGACTCAAAATCCCGTGGGGGCAACTCCGTGTCGGTTCAAGTCCGACCTGCGGCACCATCAGTTTTGAATTGTTCGAAGATACCGGCTGTCAATGCCTCTAGTGGCTTAGCTGGATTCTGCAACCACCATACCGCCCCGCATGAGGCGGTTTTTAAACGCCAAATGGTTTGTTCGCCAACCTCAGTCGAAATAATTTGACCCTGGTGTGCTACCAAAATTGATTGCTGATGGTATACCACGATCGTACAGGGGTTGTCTGAGGTAAAGCTGTGAAGCCAGTTGGCTAGCTGGGCGATGCCAAAACTAAACAATAGTGGCTCGGTCGAACCCATTTGTTTGTTGAGTTTTTGGAGTTGTGCCAGGCTCAACACCAAAGTAGTTTTTAGCCGTTGGGTAATTGCCCCCGGGTTGGCGTAAAAGTAATCGATGGCGTCTTTGGTTATGGTGAGAGGTAAGTTAGTTTTAGCCACAAAGCGTTCAATGGTGATGGCAGTTTCACTATTTCTTCCTAGATCACCAGCTAGCAGGATGGCATCAGCCCATTGTGACCAGTCGAGCCAACTGGCTAAGGCCTTTTGGCTGAAGCTGCCACTTGGTGTGCTGGGAGCGTACTCGCCATTTTCCAGGATTCGCCCAACTGTTTTTTGCAGAGCATCGGGCAATAGTACCTTGGCGACGCCAACGCCGGCCTTTAGGGATTCTTGGTAGGCGGCCGCCGGGGCCGCAAAGCCGTGCAGGTTTCCACCGATAATTAGTAGCTTGCCGGCATGTTGTTTATTCTCCGGTTTGCTCCAGGCAATATCTGGGAATAAGGCCTGCTCTTGTTGCTTACGCCAATAGGTAGTTTCCATCTTGCTCCTCGAGTTCATAAATAACGTTTTTACGTTCCACGACTATTTTCCACTTTTGGCGGCGGGCTTCTTTGTAAAGTGCCATGTCTGGGTTAAAGGCCACTGGGTTGGTTACCATGTCTAGCATGACGGCGTCGCTGGTGCTATCGCCTACTGCCCAGCTGTCGCTAAAGCTCAGCTGATGTTTTTCGATCAATCGTTCCAGCACTTCTTTCTTATCGTGGCTGGCCACAGTTTTTTGACCGCTGAACTTATCGCCGGAGCGTTCGTAAACGCTGCCGACGAAATCATCAAAGCCATAGGCTTCGGCAATATGCTTGACTAGTTCGGTCTGAGAGCCGGAGATAGCTAGCAAAATGTAGCCCTTCTCTTTCAGGGCTTTAATAAGATCGCGCGTATAGACGTAGGTCTGGTGTTTGTATTCGTCAAAGACTTCCTGAGTGGCGATGTCAAAGTCGCTGGCTTTAAGTTGATCGAACGACGCTTCGAATACTTCGATAAGGGCGATTTCGTATGCGCGAAAACCGTCGGGGTGCTCACGGCGCTTCCATTTCATACGGGCATTGTGTAAGTCGGCAGCGGCAGTCGTGCCAAGTTTGCCCTGCTTGGCCAGCCGGTCAACCACGGCATGATAAAGCTGCCATCTAATTAGAGTGCCGTCAATATCAAAGGCCGCGAACTTCTTCATCTACTAAGTGTAGCAGGAGGATGCTACAAGCAAGGAGGGAGATAGCCAAAGAATATGGTTGCACTTCGTGCGCTAACGGCATTACCGTCACCGTTTACCCCAGTGTAACCGACCTGGATCCAGTAATTTGCTTTAAGCGAGTAGCCAGTCTGCATACCCTTCACTTCGTTACCCCACCACACTGTCGATGATGCCTGTGATCTGAGTAGCGTACCGGGGTTACCGCTATTTCCGGCATCGTAATACTTGAGCGTAGTAATACCCTTAGAGTAGTTGCCCGGTTTGACGTAGTAAGCTCTGACAGCCAACTCGCTTGGTCCGCTACCAAAGAAACACAGCCCAAACTTTATATTCCCATCCCCACTGGCCGCCGGTACATTGAGCGTCATGGCTTTGGCGGTCATGTCGTCTGTTTTCCATTTAGAGTACAAAGGTGCTGCCAAGAGGCTCAATAGTAGAGCTAATACAATCAGCAGTATAAATTTTTTGACCCCCGATAAAGAAGAGAAGCGCCCGCCTAGTCGTGTTGAATTTTTGCTTGATGACTTTTTTGTAGGTTTTTTTGTTGCCATGTTGTGCCTTTTTATTGTTTAACTGTATGGTAGTAAGCATAAGTGCTATTGTCAAGGCTTGGCGGCAAGAGTAATGCTTACCGGGCAGTGATCCGACCCCATGACATCGGGGTGAATTTCGGCTGCCTCTACCTTACTTCTAAGGCTCTCCGAAACCAAAACATAGTCGATGCGCCAGCCCACGTTGCGCTGACGAGCGTTGGCCCAGTGACTCCACCATGTGTAAAAGCCGTTACCCTTTTTGAACATTCTAAGGGTGTCGATAAAGCCGGCATCCAAAAAATTCTGAAAGCCCTGACGCTCTTGATCGGTGAAGCCTTTCTTGCCACGGTTAGGTTTAGGATTGGCTAGGTCATCCTCGGTGTGGGCGACATTCAAATCACCGCAAAAAACGACCGGTTTTGATTTTTCAAGCTGTTTGCAATATTCCAGAAAGGCCGGATCCCAGTGTTTTTCACGCAGCGGCAGCCGACTGAGGTCGTCCTTGGCATTGGGTGTGTAGACTGTGACAACATAAAAGTCGTCAAACTCGGCAGCAATCATACGACCTTCCTTATTAGGGTCACCATAGTGGTCTTCCATCTGATATTTTTTCATGATGTCTTCGGGGAGGCCGTTAATAACCTGAATCGGCTCGGCTTTGCAAAAAATTGCCGTGCTGCTGTAGCCTTTTTTCTCGGCCGAGTTCCAGAATTGGTGATAGCCAGGTAGTTCAAGCTCAACTTGATCTTGATGGGCTTTGGTTTCTTGCAGGCAAACGATATCAGGCTGATATTTTTTGATGAATGGGTGAAAAGTATCCTTCTTAAGCACCGCCCGGATGCCGTTGACGTTCCATGAGAAGATTGTGGTCATGAAGATAGTATAGCAGTTGGCCTGAACGGCTTAGCGGGCGATAACAGCCTTGCGGAGCCTTCCAATAAACTGATCATGGCGGCGAATCTCCAGATTGTTAGTCTGAAGAACTGTTTTTATAAGGCCAACCTCGTTTCTAAGTTCTGCTAAACCGGCTACGATTTCTGGAATTCGCAGCGTCTGTGAGCTAACGTCCGTCAAATCATCTTTCAGGAGTTTGGTGTCCGTCTTCAACTCTGCGACATCAGTCTTTAGTTCCGAGACGTCTGTCTTAAGCTGAGCCACATCCGCCTTTAGTTCCGAGACGTCCGTCTTAAGCTCTGCAACGTCGGTTTTAAGTGTGGCAACGTCCGTCTTCAGTTCTGCCACATCCGTTTTAAGTGTGGCAACGTCCGTCTTCAGTTCTGCCACATCCGTTTTAAGTGTGGCTATATCAGCTTGGATTTTCGTAAGTATTGTTAGGATGGCGTCTTCTTTCATACTGGCATTGTAGCAGTCTGTTTTGTGGGTTCCAAAGAAGTTAATAGGTATTTAATAATGTTGGCGAGCATGTAGTATTTATGCTACAGTTATCGTCAATGAGCCTGAAATACCAACGAGTACTGCTAAAGCTGTCTGGTGAACAGCTGGCCGGAAAATTTGATAGTGGTATTGACCCGGCGTTGTGTGCTTGGCTGGCCGAAGAAGTCAAAAAAATAACTGATGCTGGTGGTCAGGTAGTTATTATGGTTGGCGGTGGCAACTTTGTCCGTGGTGCCCAAATTGCTGGTCACGGCATTAGGCGTGTGACCGGCGATCATATGGGCATGCTGGCGACCTTAATCAATGCGCTTGGTTTGACTGACATTTTTGAAGCCAATGGCATCGAAACCCGTTGCTTAAGCAGTATATTTGCCGAGCAAGTAGCTGAGCCATTTGTGCATAGGCTGGCTCAAAAACACCTGGAAAGTGGTCGGGTTGTGATTGCGGCCGGGGGCATCGGTCGGCCCTACCTTACTACTGATACGGCAGCCGTATCATTGGCGCTCGAGCTGGACTGCCAGGCCGTTCTCAAGGCCACCAAAGTCGACGGAGTTTACGATAAGGACCCCGCCAAGCACAAAGATGCGATTAAGCACGACAGTGTATCTTTCCAAAATGCTGTCGAGAATCCTGACATAGCTGTTATGGATAAGGCGGCCATGGGTCTGGCGATGGAGTATAAAATGCCAATTATTGTTTTCGATGCCATGGAAGCCGGCAAGCTTCTAAAGGTTGTTGAAGGCCAAGATATCGGTACAACCATTAGTTAGACTGTAGCTCAAGGCGCAATTAGTTGTATTATGCATATAAACATATGCGCAATAATCGATTTATAAAGACCGAAAAACAGCTCCGCCGACGCATTGGTAAGTCCGAGCGACATGCCTATGCTGTAGTAAAGGCGATTGTTGTGCACCGGCGCTTTAACCGTTTCTTGCGTGTGCTGGGTCCGGGTTTGGTGACGGGTGCGGCCGACGATGACCCTTCGGGCATTGCCACCTATTCGCAAGCCGGTGCCCAGTTTGGCTACGGCCTGCTGTGGGCTTTTCCAATTATGTATCCCCTACTCTTGGCGGTGCAAGAAAGCTGCGCCCGGATCGGTGCTATTAGCGGGAAGGGATTGGCGGCGGTAATCAAGCAGCACTACGGCAAGCCTTTGCTGTATATGTCGGTTGGCCTGGTGGTCTTTGCCAATACTATCAATATCGGCGCAGACTTGGGCGCCATGGCGGCAACCACGCAGCTGTTTGTCGACTTACCCTATGCCTTACTGGCCGTTTTCTATGCTGCCCTAATCGTCTTTTTGGTGGTGTTTGTCAGTTACAAGTCCTACGCCAAGATGCTTAAGTGGCTGGCCTTGTCATTATTCGCCTACCCGATTACCGCCTTTTTGGTTGGACAGGATTGGCCGGCGGTATTTCGCAATACCTTTACGCTAACACCGCAAATTAATGCCGATACCATGTTCTTGTTTGTTGGCATGCTCGGAACAACCATATCGCCCTATCTGTTTTTTTGGGATACATCGGAGGTTGTTGAACAAGAAGTAGTACAGAAGAATATGTCCAAGATTGGCGAAGTTCCTAAGGCCACCAAGAAGTTCTTGCATAATATGCGGCTTGATAACTTTGTCGGTATGACCCTGGCTAGCGTAACCGCCTGGTTTATAGTTATCGCCTGTGCCTCAACCTTGTACAACAACGGTATTACCCAGATTGATACGGCGGCCGATGCGGCCCGCGCCTTAGAGCCGTTGGTTCAGGGCTTCCCGAACGCCGGCTTAGTAGCTAAGGCGATTTTCTCGATTGGGATTATTGGGATTGGTTTGTTGGCGGTGCCGGTCTTGGCGGGATCGTCGTCGTACGCGATTAGCGAAGCGATTGGTTGGAAAGAAGGTTTGCATCAAAAGGTTAAGCGCGCCGTTGGGTTTTACGTGGTAATAATTTTGGCCACACTGGCGGGTTTGGCGATTAACTTTTTGGGAATCGATCCAATCAAGGCGCTAGTTTTCACGGCAGTATTTAACGGTATCGCCGCCGTACCCCTACTTTTTATGATTATAAAAGTTGGCAACAATCGCAAGGTCATGGGCCCTTATCGCAACGGCTGGGTGTCGAACTTATTTGTTAAGCTGGCCTTTTTGATTATGACGGCAGCCGTGCTGCTGCTATTTGGCTCGTTTGTGATTGGCTAGCAGGATAACGCCGCCCTTCCCTGTGAAAACAAAAAATGCATCACCGTGGCGATACATTTTTATGTTGGCGGAGAGGACAGGATTCGAACCTGCGAGGACCTTGCGGCCCAACACACTTTCCAGGCGTGCGCCTTAAACCAGCTCGGCCACCTCTCCAGGAAAGTTCACTACAGATAGCGAACTTTAGCCATTATACTTGATGAAACCGCAAAAAACAGCGTAAACTAAGGGTTACATGCCTATTATTGAGCTAAAAGACGTCAGTAAACTGTACGGCTTCGGCGATGCCACTACCGTGGCCCTCGACGAAGTTAATTTAAGCGTAGAGCGCGGTGAGTTCGTGGCGGTGATGGGTCCTAGTGGCTCGGGTAAATCTACCCTAATGAATTTAATCGGTTTATTAGATCGACCAACCCACGGTCAGTACACGCTTAACAATCGCTCGGTAGCGCGCTTAAGGCCGAACCAACGCTCTAAGGTGCGTCGTGACAAAATCGGTTTTATCTTTCAGTCTTTTAACTTAATTCCCCGCCTGTCAGCGATTGAGAATGTGGCTCTGCCGCTGGCCTATCGCAACGTGTCGGTAAGTAAACGGCTTAAGCAGGCTAGCGTTTTGTTGGAACGGGTTGGCTTGCAGGACCGCGAATACTACCAGCCGCACCAACTCAGTGGTGGCCAGACCCAGCAGGTGGCAATTGCCCGCGCCTTAATTGCCAACCCCGATATTGTGATTGCCGACGAGCCAACCGGTAACCTTGACAGTGCCTCTAGCCGCCTAGTCATGGAATTATTGAGCGAGGTACACAGCACTGGCCACACTATCTTAATGGTGACACATAACCCCGAACTAACCCGTTATGCCAACCGAGTGGTCTACATGCAAGATGGTGCCATTGTGCATGATGAGGTTAAAGAAGTTGGCAAGGTGCCAGCTCGCGCCCGACGCTTGATTTATAGTGTGCCCAATAAGACTAGTGAAGAAGATGATCTAGCCGGCGTATCGGCGCTGATGAAAGCCGTTCCTACCAAAGACAAACCAGCTGCTAAAACTAAACGACGAAAGCGAACAACCAAGCGGAGTAAGAAGTCATGAGCAGCGGTAACTTTAAGATGGCCTTAAGTTCATTGCGACGCTCACGTGGCCGTAGCTTGTTAACGATGTTCGGTATTATTGTTGGAGTGGTGGCTGTAACCGTGACGATAAGTGTGGGGTCTGGCGTTAAGCGCCAGTTGACCGATCAGCTCAATAAGCTAGGGAGTAATGTAATCACTGTTCGCCCGGCCGGTGCTGGTACGGCGACTAACTATTTGTCAGCCGGTGGTGCCTTCTCGGGCTTGGGCGCCAGTCCGTTAAACCAGGCCGACTGGGATGTGGTGCGCCAGACTGAGGGTGTCCAGACGGCGATACCTTTGGGCGTTGGTAGTGGTTTCGCGACCGTCGAAGGCAAGAAACTCGATGCCAGTAGTGTGATTGCTACCACCGATGGCCTGCCAGCGATGTTGCGCCACAAAGTTGAGTTCGGCATCTTCTTTAATGAACAAGAACTTAACAGCAACGTGGTAGTAATTGGTCAGCGTGTTGCCGAAGACCTCTTTCAGGAGAATGCCCCGATTGGACGGACTTTGACAATCCGCGGACAGGACTTTATTGTGCGCGGCGTTTTTGAAGGTTTTGAAGGTAACCCGCTGTCGCTAGGTGTCGACTTAAACCGCGCTGTTTTTATACCGGTGCCGGTAGCAGCTAGCTTGAATAATGGCACTCTGCCGATTGCCCAGATTTTTGCCCGGGCGAACGATAAAACTAGCCCGGCGCGGGCTAGCCAGAACATAACCAGTAATCTAAAAACCGCTCATTCTGGTCAGCAGGATTTTGTAGTGCTGACGCGTCAAAAGGACCTGGCAACCAGCGCTGGCAGTGTCGACCTGGTGACACAGCTGGTCATTGGTCTGGCCGGCTTATCGCTGTTGGTGGGCGGCATCGGTATCGCTAACATCATGCTGGTTTCGGTAACCGAGCGAACGCGCGAAATTGGTGTTCGTAAAGCGATTGGTGCCAGCAATCGCCAGATTTTAAATCAATTCTTAGTCGAATCGGCCACCCTAGCTGGCATCGGTGGCTTCATTGGCATTTTGATTGCTCTGGTATGTATCTTTTTGATCCGTGTCAGCACCAGCCTCTTCCCTGTCGTCAGTTGGCAGGTAGTTGTTATTACCCCGCTGGCAGCCTGGGCTTTGGGAGTCGTCTTTGGAGTCGCGCCAGCCATTCAGGCCGCCCGCAAGGACCCCATCGAAGCGCTTCGCCACGAGTAGCTAGAAGAGTTTTTGAGCGGCTTCGACAATTATGGCGCCCAGGCCAATTTCTAAAAAGATACCAAAAGCGCCAATAATAATACCGGCCACGTAAACCAGGGTGTCTTCTAAAATTACGCCCAGCGATAAAGTAACCACACCCAGCGCTGGCAAAGTGTCCAGGCCAGAAAACGGTGGCGCCAAAAACGCGCCCAGGGTTCCGGCCATAACCAACAGGCCAGTCAGCCGTAAGAATTCGCGGTTAGTCATGATGTGACCAAAGCGAGGCCGAGAGTACTTTTCGAGCCAACGAACTTTTCTGATTAGATATGGCAAGGTACGTTTTTGGATGGTTTTGCCAAGCGGCTTATGCAGCCACTTCTGCGGTAGCCAGATTGTGCGTCGGCCAATCACCAGCTCGAGCGCCAATAGCAGAACAATGGCTTCAAAGACGTGAGTCACCCCGCCGGTGGGTAGTGGTAAAGCCGGAATACACATTAGCACTACAAAAATTAAGGCAAAGCTTTTTTCACCGGCGGCCTGGACCAGCCCGGCAATGGTTTTAGGATGCCGACTTTTTAGCCAGCTGTCGAGTTCTTGGCTAAACGGAGTTATGGCAGTTTTCTTCACTGCTCTATTGTAACGGTTATTGGCCGCAAAGCGGACAAGATTCTTGGGTGTCGTGCAAGGCGCGCCAGCGTTGGACGGCCGGCCACCACGGTTGGTAGTCATGGTAGGCCACAAAGTCGGCCGCTTCGCGCAACCACCAACCTACTCGCCCGTAAATGCGGAACTTACCGTAAACCACCGAAGCCCAGCCTGGGCCGGTCGGTGTTACATATATCGGTTTGCGTCGATGGTAAGGTTTTGGCTTTTTGCCACTGGCCTGACGTTGTAAATTACTGGTTACGGTAACAGCGTCGTGAAGGGCGGTTTGAGCGACACCGCTGTACATGGTGTCGGCATTGTCGCCTAATACGTAGATGTTAGGTTCGGCTTGCAGGTATTCGTTAACCTCAACCTTATGGTGTGGTGTCATGGTAAAGCCATTATCCTGGAAGAACCGGTTACAGGCGACGCCGGCTGTCCATACCACGGTGTGGCTGGTCACAGGACGGCCGTTAACAATAAGGGCGTCAGCTGTTTCGGCCTCAACTTTCTGGTTAGTCCGGATAGTCACACCCAGTTTGCGCAGTTGCTTGGCAGTGGCTCGTGACACATCTTTAGTCATGCGCGGCATAATACGCGGCATGGCTTCGATAAGTTCGACATGAACAGCCCGGCGTGGCAAACCGTGACGCTGCATAGCCCGCTTGATGTAGCCCGGAAGAACACCAGCCAGCTCAACGCCAGTTGGTCCGCCGCCGACAATTAGGTAGTGTTGATCAACTGCCCCGTTGGTGCGCAGCTGGTTGTGAATGTGCTGCTTGAGTTCTTCGGCCTCATCGAGCGATTTAATTCCAAAAGAATATTCTTCCAAGCCTTTGATACCAAAGTAGTTGGTGGTCATGCCCAAGGACAGTATCAGGCTGTCGTAGCTTAATGTCCCCGCCCCTTTGGTGACCAAATGTTTAGCTTCGCGATTAAGGTGCATGGCTCGGGCGCGGTGATAAGTAACCTTGTGGTCGGCCAAAAGTTCGCTTAAGGGGATGGAAGAAACCTGGCTGGCACCGCCGGTGGCAGTATGATAAAGCGCTGGATAGTAACGGAAGTCGTCTTGATCAGAAATTAACGTTACCCTAAAGCGTTCGTCGGCACTCAGGCTCAGGGCGGCCTTAACGCCACCAAAGCCACCACCCACTATCAACACGTTTTGTTTTTTCATTCCTTCCAGTATACCGAATAACCGCACTAAGCGTAACCACTTAGCAAGCCTAAACAGTTGTCCTCGACCCTCGAGGGGTCTTGCGGATACTATTTAGCCTTGCCAACTGGTTACGCTAGCTGTTAATTAGGGATATGTGTATGTGTGAGCTGCATCCGCAGGCGTAAGGCGAGGACGCAGTGAACGCATACACAGTTCCCCCGATATGATAAGCTTAAGCGTATATGGACGAGCTCATTCTGAAACTGAAGCAAGCTGGCTTTAGTGGCGAAACCGATACCAGCCAAGAGACGCGCGATTTTTACAGCCATGACGCCTCGATGTTCGAGCTGACACCCCAGGCGGTGGTCATGCCCAAGGACAGTAAGGATTTGCAGAAGTTGGTGCAAATGGTTGCGGTTGCCAAAAAGACGCAGCCGAACCTTTCTTTAACAGCCCGTAGTGCTGGGACCGACATGTCAGGCGGCGCCATTAACGACTCGATAATCGTCGATTTTAATAAGCACTTTCGCAAAGTTCATAGAGTAACGGCCACGACTGCCCAGGTTCAGCCGGGTGTTTTCTATCGTGATTTTGAGCCGCACACCCTGCACCACGGTGCCCTGTTACCGAGTTTCCCGGCCAGTCGCGAATTATGTACGGTTGGCGGCATGGTTAATAACAATTCAGGCGGTGAAAAATCCTTGGAGTTTGGTAAAACCGAAGATTTTGTCACCGAACTTAAGGTGGTCTTTGCCGACGGCAATGAGTACACCGTTAAGCCGCTGAACCGACGTGAACTAGTGGCCAAAATGGCCCAAAAGAACTTTGAAGGCCGTTTGTACAAACAAACCTTTAATCTTATCGAAAAACATTACGACGCCATTAAGGCAGCCAAGCCCAAGGTCAGCAAGAACTCGACAGGTTACAACTTGTGGGATGTTTGGGATCGCGAGACTGGCGTTTTTGACCTGACCAAGCTAATCGTCGGTGCGCAGGGCACGTTGGGCTTTGTGACTGACATCAAGTTTCGCCTGGTGCCCAATCCGGCCTACAGTGGCGTCCTAGTCTGCTTTATGAAAGACATGAACCAACTCGGCGAGATTATTAACGTTGTGATGGCGCGTAAACCGGCCACTTTTGAATCATTCGATAACTATACGCTCAAGTTATCGATTAAATTCTTCTTCTACTTTAGAAAAACTCTTGGCTGGGCCAAACTCATAAAACTAGCCTTGCAACTTATACCGGATGCCCTGATTCTTATGAAAGGCATCCCCAAGCTTATTATGCTGGTTGAATTTACTGGTACCTCTCAAGACGAAGTCGACCAAAAAATTAAGGCTATGCATGCCGATTTAAAGCCTTTCAAACTAGAGGCTATAGAAGAAGATAACACTGTCGAAAAAGCCTGGAAGTTCCGGGTAATGCGCCGCGAAAGCTTTAACCTGCTGCGCAAAAAGGTCAAAGACAAGCACACCGCTCCGTTTATTGACGACTTGGTGGTGCCACCACCCTATCTGCCCGAATTCCTACCCAAACTGCGCACCATCATAAATAAGTACGGTCTCTTGGCAACGGTGGCTGGTCATATGGGTGATGGCAACTTCCACGTTATTCCCCTGATGAAGCTAGAAGATCCTAAAGAAAGGCGTAAGCTGGCGCCGGCCATGCGCGAAGTTAACGAACTGGTCTTGAAGTATCACGGATCTTTAAGTGGTGAGCATAACGATGGCTTGGTGCGCGGACCGTGGCTCAAACAAATGTACGGGCCAAAAATTTTAGAACTGTTCAAGGATACCAAAACGATCTTTGATCCGAGCAACTTGTTCAACCCGCACAAGAAGACCGATGCCACTTGGGACTACAGTTTTTCGCACATCCGTGAGCATTTTTAAGCACTTCTAGGCAAAGTGCTTAAGTCCAGCTATACTAAAACCATAAGAGTTTAAAATATTCTATGGAAAGAGTTTCAGCCGGACGAGCGTTAATGGGTGACAGCCTTGCCTTTCACCTTCTATTCATAATTTTTGGCGTAGCCCTGCCCTTGCTTATCTCTGGGACAGAGCTGTATGGTATCGTTCGACACCGACCCAAGGCCCGAGCGCTGGCCCGAACTTGGTCGAAAGCATTGGTAATTTTATTTGTGGTTGGGGCGGTTTCGGGCACCGTGATTAGTTTACAGTTTAATCTGTTCTGGCCGCGCTTCCTGGAATTTATTAACAAGCCGGTTGGGCTGGCTTTTGCCCTAGAGGGCACTTTCTTCATGATCGAAGCGGTTTTCTTGAGTGTCTACATGTTGTCGTGGGATCGCTTCAAGCCTTTTTATCACTGGTTGTGTAGCGTACCGGTTGTGATTGGCTCGATGGGTTCGGCGGTATTCATTACGACAGTTAATGCCTTTATGAATCAGCCGCGTGGTTTTTTGCTGGGCCAAGACGGCAACCCGATCGAGAGCAACACCTTCCAGGCAATGTTTAACCCCGCTACCTATACGACAGTGGTGCATTCGATACTGGCTTATATTACGGCCTGCGCCTTTGTCTTCCTGTCGATCTATATATGGCTCTACTTAAAGAAAAAGCACAAGGCCGACCGGCCTTGGTTTAAGCAAGTGATCGTGGCACTGGCAATTGTTGGGCTGGTGTTTGGAATTCTGACGGCTATAGTTGGTGACCAGTCTGGTAAGTATTTGGCCAAACACGAGCCCTATAAATTGGCTGCGGCTGAAGGTTTGATGGAGACCCAAAGAAATGCTCCGCTGACCATTGGTGGCATTGTTAAGGATGGTGAGATTAAATACGGCATAGAGATACCTAGCCTACTAAGCTTCCTGGCTGCTAATAACTTTGGCGCCGAAGTCAAAGGCCTGAACGAGTTCCCGGAGGATGAGCGGCCGAGTTTAGTGGTGCACTATTTCTTTGATGGCATGGTGCTCTGCGGCATCCTAATAGTATTGATCCCCAGTCTGTTCCTAGGACTACTGGTCTTTAAAAAGCGCCGGGCAGCCTATAGCAAACCGATGCTTATCGCCCTGATGTCGTGTGGTGTTTTAGCGGTCTTTGCTACCATGTTTGGCTGGCTCTTGACCGAACTGGGCCGACAGCCCTACATCGTGCATGGCTATTTGAAGGTAGCGGACGCCTTGACTACCAACCAGGCCGTTATTAAGTTTGGCTTTATCTTCCCGCTCTTCTTCTTGACCTTGTTAGTGTTGGCAGTTGTTATCCTGCGTAAAACCATGAATCATCAGGCGGTACGTGATGTCGATGCCTGAGATCGCTCTGGTACTGGTGGCGCTGTTGTTTGGCGTTTATGGCTGGATGAGTAGCTTAGAGCTAGGTATTGGCTTGTTGCGCATCACTGGCCGCCGTGGGCTTGATACTGGCACCAATCGCAATATGTTCACACCGCTGTGGGAGATCACTAACGTCTTTTTGGTGTTTGGCTTCACGGGCTTCGTGGTCTTCTTTAACAATGGCCTGCAAGCCACTAGCGAAGCCGTCTTTACGGTCCTGACCTTGGCAATGGTTGGCATCGTGGCGCGGGGTTGCTTGGTGCTTTACCTGTACTATCACCGTAATCAACTTGGCTGGACACTCGGCAATGCCTTATTCGTGTTGGTTAGTCTTCTGGTGCCAATGTGCTTTGCGGCGGCCGGTATTCGCTTGCTAACCGGTGCTCAGTTCTGGCAAACCAATACTGGTTGGGTGTTTGCCGCCACTGCCCTAGCCGGCATATTGGCGCTGGCCGTTAGCTTTATGCAATATAGCCTGTCGCGTCAGCAAAAGCTATCGAATCGCTTGCGGCTTACCTCAACGGGTTTAACTGTCATGTTTGCTGGCCTCGGAACGCTCGGCTTGCAGACTGTTCTAGCAAATTCGACTAATCATCTTATGGGGGCACCGTTTGTAGCCTGGACGGTATTACTGGATCTATTGTTACTGTTTACAGCAGTGCTGTTACTAACTCATAAAGAGCAACGGCTGTGGTGGGGGTTATCGGTAGTGGCAGTAGCGGCGCCAGTGGTGTGGGCTCTGGCCAATCGTCCTTACTTGCTTTATCCAGGACTATTGGACACAGCTTACGGGGCGCAGGCTTACGACAAAGCGGCGCTGATTGGGCTGGGCGTTATTTTTCCGGTGATTTTGGTTGGCTTTATCATCTTCGTGAAATTGTTTACCACGCAGCCCAAATCTAGCTAAGCCGGTCTGGTTCCAACTAATACCCAGCTGTCGTTCTCGTTGCGTAGGCGGTAGGTTGTCTGACCATCGGTCATGTCGAATAGGCGCACTATTCTCTCCCCATTCTTTACCAGGTACTGAAAACCATCTTTAAAAGTGCAGCGGGTATTGCCGAATTCGATTTGGCGTGGAAATGACTTTAAGCTGTGCGGGCTGCGGTGAAAGTAGAAGGCACTAACGTTGACGATGCTATTGATTGATTCCATATCTAAACTCCTATCAGATGTTATTACTGAGGTAAACGGATTTTGGAGTTGAGCTGCTTGCAAGAGTAGATCACCGCTATGATGTACTTTTGAACGCAAGAAACTTAATGTTAGATATGAGGCGCGCAGTGACCGAAACGGTGTGGTTGCCTGAAATGAAGTCTGTATGGAGGAAGTCCAAAAATTTGGCCAGCCCACACATGGCTTGACAGTATTGTAGCACCAAGCATAAGCGCTTGAATACTATAAAATTTACATCAACCTGGCAGCTGTTAAAGCTTTGCGAACAAGGCGGTTAGCCATTGCAGTAAGCGCTTGCTGAAGAGGATGACGAAAATTAATACTGACAATGACACGGTAAATAGCGACAGAATTATGGCGAAGGTTTGGTTGAATTGTCGCGTTACGGCTTGGTCGATACCAAGTAGCTTGGCGAGCGGCCCTAGGGCAGTACCGTGAAAAATTGGTTCTTTATTAGGAAGACTGGTTATGAGTTGCGGTGAATCCGTTCCCACGGCTTGTCTTATTATAGCTGTGGCCTGTTGATTATTGCTGCTTGGCACCGGTTCGATTACGGTAATTGTTACCGGGTCGGAGGCTGGGCCGGGCTGATCATATGAATCGTAGTTAAGTGCCGTCAGAACATTCACGCCAATCGATAGAACTATGTTTATAGTAAACGTGCCATCTGGCTGACAAGTGCTGGAACCAGCCAACTGGCCGTTATTATTGATGCGGACCAAAAGCGTGGCCTGGCAGGTACCGGTCACCACTAAGGGTGTTTGCTGGACGGTGCTGTTGGTGCTAGGCGAGTCGATGATGGCCGGTATGGTTGGCGCCATTGGAAGGACTAGAGCGGTTATTTGCTGATTACCATTAATACTAACCGCCTGGGTCTGGTTATTAGACGTTAAATTGATGCCCACGGCGAGTAGACTAACCACGGCCATAAATGACCAAACCAACCGGCTCGAAACCAAACGCACCCTCCCCTTCCGCATAATCAATACCTAGCGTTTTTTATGATTATGCTGGGACTTGCGAATAATTCGCTGGTTGTAGCGCTTAAGCAGGAAGCGAATTAACAGAACTAGTCCAACCAGGCTGACAAAGAGCAAGAAGATGAACTTGAAGGGTATTACCCAAAAGCTGGTTTCTCCCATTAAAACGCCTCCTGTGGTGCCGTAGGCGGCTTCTACTTTGGCGGTGTACCGTCCGAACATCCAGCGTTTATCAAATGTCTGTTCATAGCGGCGGGTGGTGCCGGGCAAGACGTTTTTATTGGTGCCGCCAAAATCGTAACTGCCAACTGTTTGACCGAACATGTTTTTAACTGTTAGTGTGCCGATGGGCTTAACGTGGACATTACCAGTGTTGCTAACGCGAGTTACGATATTTACTGGTCCGGTGGCGGTGATGCCCAGGCGCTTACCGTTATATTCACCAAACATGTCTTTTACGACCACCTTTTCGGTAATCGTACCAGCCACCCTTGCTAGCAGTAGGACACCAACACTAGCATTCAATGATACGGTTTGGCTTTGGGTGGGCGG
The DNA here is from genome assembly GCA_030916945.1 of Patescibacteria group bacterium. Lineage (GTDB taxonomy): Bacteria > Patescibacteriota > Saccharimonadia > Saccharimonadales > JAUPVS01 > JAUPVS01. The sequence goes on along the minus strand of JAUPVS010000013.1, from coordinate 5,620 downwards.
TGGTGTGCCAATAAACTGGATAACCCCATAGTGACCGCCAGATTCGGCGTCGGCGGGTACATTAACAGCGAACGTTAAAGTTCGGCTTTGCTTAGGCTGTAGAGTGAGTTCGGGAATACCGCTGACCCACGACTTCAAAGAATAAGAATTGTCGTTATCTTCAGCTCCGGTCAGGATTTTGGGGTTACCGGTTTCGTCGGAGGCAGTGAAGTCGTTGGTGCTGGATGTGATATCGAGCACATTGGTTGTGACGTTAGTGATGGTGAGCTTAAGGTTGTAGCTACCACCCTTTTCGCTGTTCAGGTCGACAATAACTGGTGAAACCTGCAGGCCTTGTGAGTCGTCGGCGTGAGCTATCCGGGGAGTTAGGAGCGGCAAGACCAGGGCGGTTAGAATAAGGGTGACGCCGATTAAAGCGATGACCAGGCGTTCAGTGACGCGCGAGATTCCCTGACTTCCCATCTTGTTGAAATTATACCATTTCGTGTTAATATCTGGAACAAAAAAATCTAACTAGAAGGTGGCTGTGGCGATATAAGTCAGTGTGGTCGAATATGAGCCAGCTTGTTGGGAGCCGCTAATGTTTGCGATGTAGCTGACCGTGAAGGTGTTCGAGTTAGTAGCGGCACTGGCCGAAGCCACGGTGTCACCGGTGACGAAACGGAACTGATCAGCTGTATTGTAGTTGGTAGCGGCAGCACCCGAACCGGTGCCACTGACTTCGGAGCCAACACTAGGTGTGGTGTTAGCCTTGAGATTAATTCCGAATTGACTAGTGTTTTGGGTGGAGGCGGTCTGCGCGGCTAATGCTGCAATCGTGTTGCCGCCTGATGTTAGGGTAACGCCGTTAACGGTGATGGCATACCCTGTTGAACCATTGGTTGAGGCCGTCATAGTCGAGGTGCCACTACCGGTTGAGGCGGTGGTCAATGTACCTAGGGCGACAGTTGCTGCCGACAAAGTAAAGGTTAGAGTTTCGTCGACGCTGGCGGTAACGGTGATCTGACCAGCTGTAGAAGCGGCAACGGTACCAGTGTCAATGGCGCCAGTCCAGTTGGCAGCCGAGTAGGTTGTCATGCGGGCAAAGAATGTACTGTTAGTTGCGCTCGGGTTAACGACATTGCTAAAGCCAACGGTTACGGCACCGCCAGGAGCGGCCACGTTGCCGGATTTACTAAGACGCAGTTCACCAGACGTAGCCGTGCTGACAGTCCAACCCGAGGCGTCACCAAGGTTGGTTGGTTGAGCGGTTAATGTAGAAGACGCTTGCGAAAAACCAGCCGGTGCTGAACAGGCGCCCGAAGCGGTGGTACAGATCTGTGCGCCAAACGACTGCACAACGGTTGCCGATGGCAGAGTAAAGTTAAACGAATAAGTGGTTGTGGCTGAAGCCACCGATGACCCAAGGGTCACTTTACGTGAGGTCATTTGGGCAGCCGAGGCGGTCCCGCTAAAGGCAAAGAGCACAGTCGCAAGTGTAAACATGAAAGCACTGAATTTATAAGAAAAACGCTTTAACACAATACTCACTCCCCGTGATTTATCCATAAGCATAGTGTAACATACGACGTATGAATGCAAACCGATTACGTGGGCTAAGATTGCTGATTGGGTTAGCTAGCCTGTGGATAACCGTTGGCCTACCAGTTATGGTATGGGCACAACCGTTTGGAACCGGTAAGTTTGGCGCCAATGTCCCCTACGGAGCAGCGACTAGTCTGTCGATTAGTACCGGTGGCAATGTCTTGATCCAGGTCACTCCAACCGACAGCGGTACATTGGGCACTGCTAATAACGCCGTCACGGTTACTTCAACCGACGTGGTCGGCTACAAGTTATACATTAGGTCACTGTCCAGTACTGATATGGCCAACGGGGCCTTTACCATCCCCGCCAGCGCCAATGGCCTGCCGGCTTCCCTGGCCACAAATACTTGGGGTTATAACACTGATGCTGGCGCTAATTACGTTGGTATTACTGCCAGCGATGTACTTATTAAGAACGGTATTGGTCCGTTTAGCTCAGGCGATACTACGACTGTAACTTATGGCGTCAAAGTGGATAATTCCAAGCCCGCCGGCAATTACACCAGTACCGTCGTCTATACAGCCGTACCCCAAACCGAATAGCTCGCTACTGACGCTTCTGACGACGCCGGCGCCATCGAATAATCAATAGAATAGATCCACCAAAACTGGCCATCACCAAGGCAATAAACCACACTGGTGCATACACCACTGTACGTGTCAGATTAGTTTTACCGCCCTGCGGTGGCGAAAATTCTACAGAAATTTTATAAACGCCTGGAATTTTTGGTAGATTTATGGTTTCGGAAACTTTACGTACAGTTCCTGGTAACAAGACGGTTTCGGGCTGTAACTTCGCTAAGTTATGAGTGGTTGGCCAGCGCTTGACTGACAGGGCGACCCGCGCTTTGTAGTGACTATTCCCAGTGTTAGCCAGGCGCATGGCGGTAATGGCCTGGGGTTTGTTAGTAAAACCAGGTACATCCATACTCAGGAGCTGAACGGTGCGCGTTATCTTTCCGGTTACTTCTAAATAGACCAACGAAGCCACCCGATTTATTTGGGTGAGACTCTGCTGATCGGTTTTGGGTGCGACACTGGTTAGCAAGGCAAGATAGCGACCGCCCGGGGTAGCATCGGCCGGAACGGCAATAGTATAGTTTTGGACTTTGCTTTGCTTGGGTTTGAGGGCCATGGTCGGTTCTTTAAAGTCGACCCACTCGGTGATTATGTCTTTGTCGAAAGCGTAATTGTAGTCTTCATCAATGGTCTTGAAACGCTCGGCGCTGAAGCTAACTTCTTGAGGTTGGTCGGTGTTATTGGTGACGGTAAAACTGCCGTTGGTGGTTTGGCCGGGGGCTTGGTTGGGATAGGCGCGCAATGGTTTAACTTGGACGCCTGGTGGCCGACTAGGCGCGGCAAAGGCGTAGCCGTTTACTAAACTTGCCAGCAGTAAGCCCAATAATAGCCGACGAAATATTTGCATAGTTACGGTTTTTTGATTAGGACAACCTGAATATCGTTAACGCTATTTATGTAGTGTTGAATTGCAAAGTTGCGGGCTTCTTCGTTGCGGTTGATCCAATCGGGGTTAATGACATACCCGTAGCTAAAGTCGAAGTCGCAACTAACTGGGTAATGGTCGAGTTTATTGTCGACGCGCCACTGTTTGTTTAAGTATAAAAAGCTGGCTTCGGAAATGGCGCGTTGGTGGGTGGGGTCCTGCCAGGCACGTATACTGGAGTAGTACGGACAGATAATGGTAGCAAAACCGCTCAGGGGGATGTTGGGATTACTCGGGTCAAAAGTTGCTGGCTTGAGAATACGGTGGATTTCATCAAAAAATTGAAAGAACGGGTCCTGGTAGCCATTGCCATGTGGAATATGCTCCACAAAGTGGGAACACTCAATCTCGTCGACGGAATTGTCTTTGAACTGTTTCCAAGGAAACTCCAGAAGATCTTGAACATAATCGGCGGACTTGGTTTTGGCGATATCTACACCCATAAAACCTTCGGGTTTATTATCGCCACAAGCCAACGACAGCTTCAAAACCTTTTTAGTTTTTGTTGGTTTCGTATTTAGAATTTTCTTAGCCATACTTCCCCTTTACCACATTATCTGATTAGCAGCGTCATAATGGCCGACTTTAACGCGGGCATCACAAGCAAATTTATATCCTAAGTCGCGAGCCTTTTGAAAGAACCACAGGTCCTGTGTGAATAGCTGAACACCACCACCCGGCACAACTTCTTGTTTGGTCTTAAACCAGTGTCCATATTCGAAACGCTTGTCTTTAAGCATTTCCATGCGAAATAGTGTGAAGCCCATGCCCAGGCCGTTGCATGGGGTGATGGTATCCGGTTCTGGTACTTGGGGGATGAAATTTACCGGCATGGTCTTGGGGTTGCCGTAGCACATTGGTTGGCCGGCCTCGCCCTTGGTCCAATACAGCCCACCAACTGCGTCATAAGTGTCGATGGACTCGTAAAGCTTAATTAGGCCGTCGGCTGGTGGCGCATTGTCTTCTTCTATGGTCAATAGGAACTTAAAGTCACGTAGACTGGGGTTTTCTAGGATCATCGAAATAACACTGTTGTAGGCCTCACCTACCTCCATGCCTTCCATGAATATTGGGCCCAGTACCTTTTGGTTCATCGGTCTAATTAAGCCTTGCCAGTTCTGAACGATGCGAGCCGGTATCATCCCCCGGGTTGGGCAAACGATTATGGTTGAAAGGTCGCGGTATGATTTAGATTTTTCGAGGCGTGCCACATAGTCGCTGGCATTATGCACGCCGGCGTCGTCAGGCACCAAAATTTGTGGTTTAACCATCGTTACCTCTACTTAGTAGGTTGCATTATATATGACGTTGTAGAAGTTAGCACGCATAACGTTAGAGGCGCTACTGGCGTTAATCTGCCCACCGCCTATACTGGCCGGTCCAGCCGAAGTGGCAGCGGTGTAGATTCCCTGTAAAAGCATGGCGTCACGGTTGGCCGTGGTGCCACTGCCGATAGGTGTCAGGACGGCCGCCGTGGCAGCGGGGTTGATGAGGTTATTGCCGTACAGTGTGTAGGCGGCTCTGGTGTAGGTGGTGGCCGACGAAATAACCGCCGCCATCCAGTACTGTCCTGGTGTCATGTTGACGTTCATCGGTACCGTCATCTGGCGCATCGAGTTGATTGAGGTGTTGCCGGTACTACTGGCGCTGTGAGACCACTGAAACCCATTATTAGCACTTCCTGATGAAGCTAGCGAAAGGCTGGAGCCATTAAGTGTATATATGCCCATCCATAATGATATATTGGCCGAAGCAGTCGTCGCTGAGGTGTTGGTAGCAGCCGATAGTGAGCCACCAATTTTTACTGCTGTCCCAGTAACATTGAACGGCACGTACATATGATTAATTGACAATGATCCTTGGCCGATGGCTCCCAGTGAAGTGAATATACCTTGAGGGAAGTCGAATCGCTCCAGGGTGGCCTGAGCCGGTCCAGAAATAGTAATGGTTTGGCTGACACCGAAGCCGCCATCAATCGAGTTGGAGTTCGACAGGGTTATGTTGTTGCCTCCGGCAAAATACAAAGCCTTATTGACAGCCAGGTTGCCGGCACCGGAGGTGTTGCCCCCACTCATTCCGGCCGATAGGGCGTAGGGCGACGCCATGCCCAGTGAGATGGAATTTTGGGACTGGGTTACAAAACTACCATATATGAACAGACCGCCAGAAGTGATGGACTCTAATGTCCCAGAGGTTGATATGCCGCTAACACTGAAACCATTGAGAATGTTTTGGGTTTGAACAGTCTGCGAGGCGGCGCTAACGGTAATAGTGTTGCCGCCAGCTCCAGTAGATTGACTTAGCGTGACATTGTTGCCACCAGCCATAATTAGCTGGTTACTGACAGTACCACTAGTACCACTGGTGTTACCAATATTGCTCATTCCGGCTGTAAAGCCTGCCCCACCACCAGCTGCGCCAGAAATGGTAATCGCGTTGCCGGCTTGGCTAAGGGTAATATTGTTGCCACCGGCCAGGGTCATCGTACCGGTCGAAACCAGCGCCCCAGCACCGGCAGTGTTGCCACTGA
>JAUPVS010000023.1 GCA_030916945.1 Patescibacteria group bacterium | reverse complement strand
CCGGCTGCAAGGCTTGCATGCTATCTTCTATCGAATCGTCTTTGCCCTTGGCAAAGCTGACGACCGTAGCGATTTTCTTACCAGGGTATTGTTCGGCTATGCCACGACACAAGGCCCTAATCTTTTGGGCGTTATGGGCGCCATCCATAATTAGCACTTTGTCATCTTGGTAGATTGTTTCCATCCGGCCAGGAATTGCGACCTGGGCACTTAGTAGGGCATCAGCTTCGGCTAGCTTAAAGCTATCGCGGTCAGCCACATAGTCCACCACAACGCGAGCCAGTTGCCAATTTCGCACCTGGAAACCGGGTAGGTGCTGGGGGGTTACACCCCGCGGTACAATTTGTCGCAACTCAGCATCAACTTGCTGCACACGTTTTTGGATAGCATCAGTCACCATTTCCTCTTGGGCTGCCATATAAACGATGTTATCGGCGTGAATAATGCCAGCTTTTTCGGCAGCAATCTTGTCTATGGTCTTGCCCAAGAATTCGGTATGATCAATACCAATATCAGTGATTACACAGGCCTTATCAGCCCGGTGCACTACGTTGGTGGCATCGAGTCGACCGCCTAGGCCAACTTCGACCACCGCATAATCAACCTGCTCCTTAGCAAACACCCAAAACGCAAAGGCTACCAACACACCAAAGTAACTTGGCTGGGATTTTTTAACTGCTGGCAATTCCAGGAACTCACCTAGCATTTTGCAGTAGGTAGCTTCGTCTAGCGGCAAGCCGTCAACCTGCACCCGTTCGTTAACCCAATCAACGTGCGGCGAAACGGTCAGACCAACCTTTTTGCCTGATCGCTTTAGCATATCGGCCAAGTAGTAGCAGGTCGAAGTTTTGCCGGATGTACCAGCCACATGAATGACCCGCATCTTGTCCTGTGGGTTGCCGAGGTCGGCCATTAACTGCTCCATCTGCTCTAGGGCAAATGTCCAGTTGGTCGACTGGACTTGGGGCATATAGTCATGCAACACAGCATTAGCCTCAGCTAAGTTTGAAATCTTCATACTATTATTGTATCAACTAGTAATGATGGTGCGTAGCTTTTCGCCAAAAGCATCCATAAACTTAGGGAAGTACGAGTGCATTGGCGACGGGAAAGAATCAAGCGCGAACCAACCAGAGTCATCGACCATTTCGGGCTCGCAGATCTTAACCTGCTTCGGGTCAACCAAAGCCGCAAAATACATCGCCAACCAGTGGGTTGGCTTACCATCGGGTGTTTCCCTAAATATGTCGAGGTATCCCAAGAATTCTAACTTCTTAACGTCGGCACCATACTCTTCTTTAACTTCACGACGGACGTTTTCTTCTAAGCTTTGGCCATGCTTAAGACCGCCGCCGCCACAATCCCAACGTCCGTGTTCATCACGGGCGTTCTTACTACGCTGGGCCACAAAAATACGACCATCTTTGTCATAACAAATAAAGGCCGTGGTCACACCAGTAAAGCTAATGCCCTTATGGGATCGTAGTTGCTCTGGTGTTAATTTTTTGTGTGTCATGACAAATGGGTTTACTTTTTTGAGGCAAGCTTAATAATCCCCACGGTTGGACCAACGAACAACATGATAAAACCAAGTAACCCCAGAAGTATCATGGCAATGTTAATCAAAGCAAAATCAATACCGATAATTCGTACAAATAACGACAGGACAATGTTTACCGTAAATATAATGAATGGCGAAAGAATCCACAAAACACCATTACGTACTCGGTTTTTATCTTGTGGCGTACTGGGTTGCATGTTTGCCGGTTGAGTAGGTGCTGGTTGTGAGGCGTAGACTGCCTGAAAGGCTTGATCGACTTGCGCTTGCTGCCAACCCTGCGTCAGAAGTGCTTGACGAAGGCTTTGTTCCGAGTAGCCGCTATCGAGGTTTTGTTTAATATACAGGACTAGCTGCATTGCTTGTTCGCTCATAGCGGTATTATAGCAAAGCCCCTCGCGCCTGCTACAATTTAACTATGACGAAGGTATATGTCGCCGGTAAGGTGTCTAAAGATTCGGTATTTGGCAGGCACGACTGGCGTGATAGTTTTTGTGCCAAGCTAGAGTCATTAAGCGGCCTTAAAATTAAGAATCTAGACCCAACCAAACTCGGCTGCGACCAAAACGATGCCCAGATGGTTTTTGGTGGCGACAGCTATTTAATCTCGCAGAGTAACGTTCTGATTGCCTACTTGTCCGACGATATTAGTGTTGGCGGATCGCAGGAAATTTTAATTGCCAAGTACTACAAAATTCCCGTCATCGGCCTGGCACCGCAGGGTGGCAAATTTAATGGTGCCGACAAAGAATACTTTGGCGAGGTCGTAAAAAACTACCAAGATCCGTTTGTATTTAGTAGCTGTGACGTTGTGTGCAGCACAGTAGAAGAAGTGGCCACCAAGCTGAAAGACTTGTCGAGTATCAAGCCCAAAACTCTCGCTATTATCCCGGAGGCAGTTGAACACTACTTAGCAACTAAGACGTGATAGAGTAATAGCATAATGCTATGCCCTAAATGCAGCCAACCGCTTTCCAAACAGAAGAATGGCTTGCTACTTTGCCCGCTTGGTCACGGACGACTGATGAGTGGTAAGCATCTTAAAGACATTAAGGACGTACCATCAGCACCAAGCCACACTCCCACAGCCAACACCAATAAAACTATTAGTTGCCCGCACTGCTCTTCGGACATGCATAAAGTTAACTACAATAATACCGACGTGATTATTGACGCTTGCGCCAGCTGCCACTACCGTTGGCTCGACGCCGGTGAAGTCGAAAAAATCCAGACCCATAAACCCGAAATACCAGCCGAGGACTTGATGTTCATCGTTGGCGTAGATGAACAAATCAGGGAGTCATCGCAGGTTGATACAAAAGACCCCAACCCGAGGCTTCCTTTGCAGGGCTCTTACCGGGCTGGCAGCGAGGTAGTCGGTGCTGTTTCGGGAAATAGCGGGAAAGTCAGACTGGCGGCCATTTTTGGTCAGGGCTTGTTTGGGTTCCTCAAAGGAATGACTCACTCCCGGACCAGCCGTATACTGACCTTAATTACAGTTGTGGCGCTGGGTCTTACCTTTTATCTGGTTTTTCTCGCTAGCCAAGAAGCCTTTGGCATCTAACTGCCAACTACTACATAAGACCAAGCTGCTCAGCGATGCGGTAGCTAAGACCGTTGCGCGCCAGCCGGACACACTCGTCTTGATCAAATAAGGGCACATTGTTTTGCGGCTGTTGCGTAAATTGCTGATCAGTAATTTCCCCCACCGTCAAACCGTCTTGTACTGCAAAGACTACTTCTTGAGTTAAGGCAACTAAGCCGTCGTCACCCAACCCCTCTTCATCGCACAGTGCAACTAGAGATTCCCCAACATCTCGACCGCCCAATTCATAGAATACTCTAAGTTCATCCTCGGCGGCCGCTAATTGCGAAAGGACTTCTTCGTGCAATCTCTGGAGAGAAGACAGTGTCGGCAAGCTGAGCGCTTCTTGAGCGACCTCGACGTTTCCGGCATATTCTTGCTCAATCCGCGCCCGAATTTGGTCAAACCCGTTTCCTGCTTCGTGAGTTTGTGGGTTTGAGTAAATCATTATTCTACTGGTGCTTAGTTATAATGAGCTTTTCTACCAGCATGTCCGGCGGTCTTGTTAGGCAGAATATAAGTGCATCGGCCACGTCGTCTGTCTGCATCATCCAAGGTTGGTTATGAGCGTTCTCTCTGTTTGCATTTTCGTATAAGTTGCTTTCAAAGCCACCCGGGTAGAAGCCAGTAACCTTAATACTGGTCCCTTCCAAAGAATCTTTAAAGGCTCTGGTAAACCCGGACAGTGCCCATTTACTGGCACCGTAGGTTTGCCATAATGTGTTATTGCCGGAGCTTGTTTCGGAGTTACCGGCTGTCGAAATCACGTTCAAAACATGGCCCTGATTTTGCTTTCTAAAAGTTGGTTCAAAGGCCTTGGTAAATTCAATCGTGCCCAAGGTATTAACCTCCAACACCTTTTTGCGTCGGTCCGGATCGGTCTTTTCTAGTTCCTCGTCGGTCCAGATGCCAGCGCAGTTTATCAGCACGTCAATGGTTTTAAAGTCACTAAGGATTTTTTTGGCAACCTCCCTAACCTGGCTTGGAGACGACACATCACAGACATAGGCATGAGCATTCTTGCCAATCAGTTTTGCTGTTTCTTCAAGTTTTTGCTGTTTCTGCGCCACCAGAATGACGGTTGATCCTGACTGCGCCAACTTCGTGGCAACAGCTTTACCTAAGCCTTCGCTGGCACCGGTTATAACAATAGTTTTGTCTTGCATGGCATCAGTATAGCAAAACAAAAAAGACTTCTTGTGAAGTCTTAGGCATTAGTTAAGCCGTTATCCTCTTTGCACAACAACCAATAACGGTTATACTTATAAATAATAAATGAATGAGGCCTGCGAAACCCTTGCTGCTACTGGCAACAACCAATTATTAATATTGGGAGGTTCTGTTCTGCTAATTCTAGTCGGTTTATTTGTTCTCAAAAAGCGAGGGTTTGTGGTGAAGATACTACCTATCATACTCCTCTTATTTCTTGGGCTGTATTCAGTATCGCCCATCACCACCTACGCGCAATCTGCCGAAGACTGCCTTTTACAAGCTGGCCAAGAAGAAAGCCAATCCCCAGCTCCTGTAACTTCACTCACGCTTCAAGACGACACTTCGACAATGCAGCTACCAGATGGCGGCAACCCAACCGCAGTTCACTACATGACATTACTCGTTAACGATACACCACCGTCAGATGACCCACTAGACTGGAATACGCTTGATATCGACACTGGGCAGGTCGGCATCCAACAATCTAGAAGCATCCTCCATCCAGATGATAGCGCTTACAGCTGTGGCGTGATCGATGTCTTAATTAATGGCATGCTGAGGATAGCGCTAGAGTACACATGTTACGATAATCTAGCGAACCCCTTAACCATCGATAATGACTTTGTGATCGCTCCCTTTGATTACACCGTGGCTTCTGAAAACAATGTTACAACAGATTCACCCGCTACAGTTACGGTTAGTGTAACCGCCACTCCCGCGTATGTAGTAAACGGTGTGCAAGATAGTCTTGAGTGCGAAGCTTCCCAGACGATCGATATACTGGCCAATGACTCGACGACAATTGGCACGCTTGACCCTGATACGATAGATCTTGACCCAAATAAGCCAGGCATACAACAAACTTACTCATACGTTCATACCCCAGTATCGACCCCATATACTTATACAGCAACGGTTGTGGGCGGTGGTAGCATAATTGTAACGACAGAGGCATCAACATCGGGTATGACGTTTTTCTACACCGTATCAAACACTAATGGCGACACTTCACAAGTAACACTAATAAATGGCGACAGCTGCGCTTAGTTTTTCGCCGAGCTGTAGCATAAATATGTCAACAGTAGTAAGTATTAGCCCTACTTAAAGATGTCTTGGTACTAAATAAACGTTTGGTACGCCCGGAGGGATTCGAACCCCCGACTTTCGCGTCCGAAGCGCGACGCTCTAATCCGCTGAGCTACGGGCGCACACTCCTAACATCTTATAGTTTTTTTTGTATTTTGCAATCTGTTATGGGTTCGCTGCCTATGACAATTCGAGCAAACCACTTCACACTTCAGAATTTCTGCCTTCATAGCATTAATATGTCCCCCTTTACAGAAATAGCTGACCATACCAACTTTTTCACTACCTTCAAGATGATCAAAGTCCATAACATAATAAGGAAATCGAATATGACAGTCAGCGCATGCTGTTTCTTCTTTAATCTTATTAACGTAGCGACTAAGCTCTTTGCGGTAACGTCTATTTCTCTCAAGATAGTAACGCTTATTAGCAAGGTAGTGCCGTCGACTAGCCGCCCTCTGGTCTGCTATATTTTTGTATGCCATTTATACATACTAGTTGGCAAAAACTCACTCGGTCAAAAAGAATTAAAAACTGTTTAAATCAGCGTCTGCCAGTAGTACCAGAAGTGATTCAGAATCAGGCCGATTAATACCAGGAACCACAAAAGCAGCACATCGCCATGATGTCGTTGCAAAAAGTTCACCACACCTTTTAGCGATTGCGGTGTCGGTATGACACCAGTACGCAAATTGTACAGCGTGGTGTACCAAAAGATCGGGATGGTTACTACCCACACCACCATGCAGTAGGGGCAGAGCGCGCCAATTACGTAAACCGATTGGAAGAACAGCCAGTGAATAAAAGCTATGCCAAAGATGGCTCCTGCTTGCAGGCCGAGCCAAAACCAGCGCTTGATTTTTTGGCCATTGACGCCGGCCAAAAGCATCATGCCAATGGTGGTGACAATTGCAAAACCAGCAACGCCTATCAGTGAGTTAGCAAAGCCAAAGGCCTGGGCTTGTTCGGTCTTCATAACCGAACCGCAGCTTAATAGTGGACTAATATTGCATGATGGATTGTAGGCCGGGTTCTTGAGTAGCTCAATTTTTTCTAGGGTCAGTACAAAGGCAGCAATAAAACCAACGATGCCGCCGATTGTCAGCAGCCAGGGGTAAACTCGTTCTAGAGTCCATGCGCGCACGCCCGTGGTGGTAGTTTTAGCTTTTGTCATCTGTGCCTATTATAACAAACCCTCTGCCACGATAAGTGTGATTGTAATCACGGCACCGCAAGCATAATTAAGGTAGATGAAGCGCCGCCACGCCTTGTTGGCAGTTTGAGCCTGGCTTTCGGCCACATTAAGGTACGGCCAAATATTCACGATATAACTTAGTAAAACCAAGCCTACTATCGTGGTTGCGACGGTAGCTTGCAGTAAAACAACAGCCACGCAAAGAGCATACATGGCCATGGCAAAACGAACCGTCTGCTTGGCGCCAATGACTGTTGCGACCGAGCCTAAGCCGGCTGACTTATCGGCCACCACATCCTGAACAGCGCCAAAGGCATGACTGGCCATGCCCCAGCAAAAGAAGGCCAGCACAAATGGCCAAGCCTGTTGCCAGCCGCTACCAGCGGCAGCGATCGCGAATAACATTGGCCCCACAAAGTGCATGCTAGATGTTGCTGAATCCAAAAACGGTCGTTCTTTAAAGCGCAGAAGCGGCGCACTGTATGCCACGACAAAGAACACAATTAACAGCAGGACCCAGGCCGCCGTAGAATTGGTAAGAAACATTAAGGCAGCCACAAACGGCAGATTCAGCAATACCGCGCTAACAACAGTTAACTTGTGAAGTGTTGGCTTGAGGATGATCCCTTCCATACCAACCTTACGCGGGTTACGCAGGTCGGACTCATAATCAAACACGTCATTAATGCCGTACATCAGTAAGTTGTACGGAATCAAAAAGTATAGTGCACCAATAGCCAGAACCCAGTTCGACGGATGCCCCAACAGTATGTAAGTGGCCGCAAATGGATACATGGTATTTACCCAAGAAACCGGTCGGGACGATAATACCAACTGTATAAATTTACTTTTCATGACGCTCCCACAAATATGGAATTAGTATGGCCGCCACTACGGCATAAGCAAAATCTTCGACCGGAGCGCGGCCAATAAATATACGCAGAGTTTTGGCAAAGTCGTAAGCCACGATGCCCTGCCCCACAATTAGGCTGTCAAAAATCGCCGTAAAGAATACTAAAATTGCTACCGTAAGCGCGATATTCTTTGCGTCAAGATGAGCCGGCCGTAACAGCATCCACGCCGCCAACACCACCATGAACAATAAGTTAAGAACTAGATAGAGCGCCATTTTTGCAGCCCCTTCCATACAATTAAGCTAAAGTAGCAAAGCAAAAGTAAAAAGAAAGGCTCCTCTAACGGCAGGTCGGGCAATAGCAGTATTCCGGTAACTAACGTAGACGGCCCGGTATAAAAAATCCTTAAGGCAATTCCGGCCAAATCCCACACCAAAAACACGGTCAACCCAACTACCAATACCCGCGCCGTTCTTTTGACATCGTAAAATAGGGCCAGCTTATAGCGCCAGTCAGCAACTGCTAGACCGGCTAGCGAAAACAATAAAAATCCTAAGTAGCTAAACTGTCTCATGACCACCCTCAATCGGCTGAACTTTATCTATCGAAGTTGATGAATCATCGCCAGCTAGTTGCTTATAAACTAACTCGGCCCCGATTAAACACATTGGCAGGCCGATACCAGGCATACTATTAGCGCCAACGTAATACAGGTTACTCACCTTTTTGCTGTGGACGTGCGGGCGAAATAAGGCGCTCTGCGACAACTTGTGGCTCATACCCAGCAACGATGCCTGCCAGCTATGGAGCTCATTAGCAAAGTACTGTGGTCCATAGATCTTCTTGTAGACAATTCGCTGACGCAGGTCGGTAATACCAGTCATTTGCTCAATCTGTTCTAGGTATTTATCGGCATAGTGATTGGCTTGCTTATCAGTAATAGTCGGATCGGCTTGGATGGGCACTAGTACAAACAGATTTTCATAGCCGGCCGGTGCCACGCCCGGATCAGTCTGGCTGGGTTTACTAATGTATAACGAAGCTGGCTCAGGCCACGTCTTGTCATTAAATATGGCCCCGAAGTTCTGCTGCCAATCTTTAGTAAATAGTAAATTATGATGGTCGAGTTCCGGCAAGCTACCTTTTACGCCAAGGTACATCAATATTGCCGACGGGCTGGCCTGCTTTTTTTGCCAGTACTTTGCAGGGTAACTTTGAGCTTCGGCGGGCAGTAGCGAAGTCTCGGTAAAATGCAGATCGCTGTTAGAAATTACCAAGTCGGCCTTTTTAATACTGCCGTCGGCTAGCTTAACGCCAGTGGCATGACCGTTTTTAACCATAATTTTCTGGACCGAACTATTTAAGTGGACCTTAACGCCTTGGTCTTTAGCGATATTGGCGATCGCTTCGATTACCGTATACAAGCCACCCTGCGGATAAAACACACCTTGGCGGAAGTCCATGTGACTCATTAGCTGGAACAAGGCCGGCGCCTCATAAGGTGACGTTCCCAAGAATACCATCGGGTATTCCATAATTTGTTTGAGCAGTGGGTTAGTAAAGTATTTACTAACATGTTTATCGATTGGCTGCAGAGCGGCTTTAACCATTTTGGGCGCGTAGGGCAGCAAGCTCGGCTTAGCCAAACGCAGTGGCTTATCAA
>JAUPVS010000001.1 GCA_030916945.1 Patescibacteria group bacterium | reverse complement strand
AAGCTGTTTTCTTTGATTGTTTAGATCGTGGCACTGGTCTCTCCTGTTACCTTAGTTACACGTAGGCGTAAAGTTAATCGACACCAGAGCGGTTTGGTGTATTATTTTGCCGTTATATCTTATTGCAACACGGTACCAACCATTATTTGGCACCCTAAGATTGTTATTGGCGAATGTACCTTTCTCTCTCCACTGTTTGTTAGATTTTGCATCATTTATATACTTAGCAGATTGATCGAATGTACTGGCCGATACCAACTCAACTAATGGCGTGTTTTGGGGTTTATGCGCAAAAACACTGAGTTCATAACCGCTGGCTGGCGGGTAGCTTAAGCGACAAACATATATTCTATAGCCACCCGAGTTATAGATTAAAGCCGAGCTAGCAGCCTTGGCCTTAACTTCCTTGTCTTTCCATTTGGTATAGACAAATGTGCCCAAGAATACTAGAGCCAGTACCAGCATTAGCCCAACCAGCATTTGTAGTATTTTTGGTTTCGATGATTTCACACTACGCGACGTAGCCTTAGAGGCTGGTTTTTTGGTAGATTTTTTTGGGGTGGCCATTTTTATCCTTTTTGTGTTTGTACTGTTAGGTTCATGGTAATAACATTTGCCGCTTATGTCAATAAGAGGCTGGTCGGGTACCGTGACAACTGTTACAATATTGCTTATGATTAATGACATGCGCGGGCCTAAAAGCCCTTTTAACAAACAGCCAAAAACTAACGAAACAGAGGTCGAAGACGACGATTTTATGGTCGTACCAGAGGATGGCAGCCCCGACACACTACCAATTGACCCGGTAGAAAAGCCGCCCAAGGCTAAATCTAAACGGCGCTTTCACATCTGGCCGGAAAAGTGGTCAACCAAAAAGAAACGTCTCTGCACGGCTGCCCTGGTAGCAGTCCTACTAGTGGCCGCGGGGGCCGGTTATTACTTCTACAAACAAGCCAACCAGCCAACCAAGGCTGCCGTAGTAGCCACCAAAACCGAACCGCCCAAACCCACCACAGAAGCTTCGCGACTCACCGGTCTACAGGTCGACCCAGCCGCTAACCAACGCGTCGTAACTGGTGTCATGATAGAAAATAGCCCGGACGCCCGGCCGCAGTCTGGCTTGGGTGAGGCCGGCTTTGTGTTTGAAGCCGTGGCCGAAGGTGGCATTACCCGGTTCTTGGCTTTGTACCAAGAAGCCCAGCCGGCTTCGATCGGCCCAATTCGCAGTGCCCGACCATACTACCTCGACTGGGTCTTGCCGTTTAACGCTACCTACGCCCATGTTGGTGGCAGCCCCGAAGCCTTAGCTCAAATTAAGTCACTGGGGGTTCGTGACCTTGATCAGTTTGCCAATAGCGGCTCCTACGAACGAATCTCCACTCGTTACGCACCTCATAATGTCTATAGCAGTGCCGCTCGTTTATACGACCTGGCCCAAAAGAAGGGTTACACCAGCAGCACTTTCACGAGTTTGCCGCGCAAGACCGAAGCCCCGGCCACACCAACAGCCCGCACCATCGACTTGTCTATATCAGGGCCGTTATACAACCCACACTACGACTACGATGCCACCACCAATACCTATAAGCGCAGTGAGGGTGGCAAACCACATATGGAACAAAACAATGGCGCCCAGCTATCACCTAAAGTTGTTATTGCCTTGGTCATGCCTAGTGCCATCGCGGCCGACGGCACCCATAACAGCTACACCACCACAGGCAGCAATACAGCTTTTATATTTCAGGATGGTGTCGTTACACAAGGTACCTGGAAGAAAGATTCACGCACTGCCCAATTCGTCTTTAGCGACGCGGCTGGTCAGCCTATTAAGCTCAACCCTGGCCAGACCTGGGTCAGCATGGTTAATGCCGCTAGTTCAGTAGTATATACACCATAAGAAACAAGCATGGACCACTTCCACCGACTCAAACGCCAAGTGCAGCACTATATATTTTTGCTGGGTACTTTGGCGGTGGCGTTTCTGGTGGGTGGCGCCTGGGTAATACGCCGGCTCTTTCCCGATAATAACGATGTCCTGGTAAGTGGCGGCTTACTGTTATTTGGCTGGTTAGTTGTTTGGCTACTATCAGTCATTCTCACCAACTACGCCTTGCAACCGCTCGAAACCATTTGGCGGGCAATCCTACACGTCACACCCGGACACACCAGTACGGCACCGCCTAACCTCGAAAAAAGTAAGATCGGCCAAGAGCTGGTAACCACCTTAGCGCTACAGGTTTATCAGCTAGCCAGCAGCAACACCAGCCTCCAACCCGTTAAGCCAACCAGCAACAGTTCTGAACTAGAAAGTGACATCTTTCATAACTTTCCTTTGCCCATCATGGCCGTGTCCAAGAATCAAACTATTAGCATCGCCAACGAGGCCGCCCTCAAATTCTTGGGGTTAACCAAGGAGGATGTTTTTCAGAAGAATTTATACTCGGTTTTTGACTTGGCTTTCTCGGACGAAAGAACGCTAGACAACTGGCTGCAGCACTGTCGCCAGAACAAGGCCACCGACCAGCACTTTTGGCAGCGCGTCCGGCTCAAGCTGGCCGACCAAACAACCGTTAAACAGTTTGATCTGGCCGCCGCTTACAGCAAAGAGAACCCTAACGACATCGAGGTAATTATTACGTTGTTTGATCAAACCGCTCGTTACCAAATCGACGATGAAGCGCTCGACTTTATCGCCTTGGCTGTTCATGAGTTGCGCACGCCACTTACGGCTCTGCGTGGCTACATAGAGCTGTTCGACGATGAGCTAGGTGATAAGCTCGACCCCGAGCTACTGGGCTTTATGCATAGCATGCAAACTTCTGCCCAACAGCTCACCGCCTTTGTCAGCAACATCTTAAACGTGGCTCGCATCCAAGAGGGTCAGTTATCCCTGCAGTTAACCGAAGAAACCTGGGAAGCCGTCATTAAGAATGCCGTCGACAACATGGCCCTGGCGGCCAAACTTAAAGGCATATCAATTGACTACACGATCGCGCCTAATCTACCCAGCGTAGCTGTTGATAAAATTAGTATTACCGAGGTACTTAATAACTTACTCGACAACGCCATCAAGTACAGCGGCAGCAGCAAGCTTATTCATATCAACGCCGGCCTAACTAATGACGGATTGGTAGAAACAGTTGTTAGCGACGACGGCGTCGGGATTCCATCCAGTGTGATGCCCAATCTTTTCGAGAAATTTCATCGCAATCATCGTAACCAAGCTCGCATTGGTGGCACCGGGCTGGGCTTGTATCTTTGTGCTTCGCTAATTAAAGCGCACGGCGGCAACATCTGGCTTAAGTCCAAGGAAGGCGAGGGTACCAGCGTGGGCTTTACTGTTCAACCCTACAGCATGCTTGCAGGAAAGCTCAAAGACAGCAATAATAAGGGAATCACACGCAATGCGCATGGGTGGATCAAAAACCATTCGTTATACAGAAGGTAGGGAACTAACATGGATCAGACAACCACAACCACTGCTAAAAAAGTTCTCTGCATAGAAGACGAGCACTTTATTGGCGAGCTTTACGCCCGTGCCCTGACCAAGGGTGGCTACGAAGTCAAGGTGGTCATCGACGGTAGCGAAGGCCTTAAAGAAGCCCGCACCAACCAGTACGACATCATCCTGCTTGACCTAATGGTACCCAATGTCACAGGCATGGAAATACTCAAACAGCTGCGCGATCCCAGCCAACCAGCTCTTAAAGCCAAGATCATTATTACCACCAACTTAGAACAAAAAGAAGAAACCCGCACCGCCATCGAACAGCAAGCCGATGGCTACCTCATCAAGGCCGAAGTCACCCCCAAGCAGCTGGTCGGCATTCTCGATACGCTCAACTAGTCTACAATATAGTCATGAGCGACAAAGACGATGTAGGTGTTTCAATTCATGCCGGCTTTCCCAACCCAGCGGCCGACCGTAACCTGGCCGAGGTTGACCTGCACCGGCTGCTAGTCAAGCAACCAGTCAGCACATTCTTTATGGAAATCGACGGCAACGATTGGGAAGACCGATCAATCTTTAACGGTGATATTGTCGTTATCGACCGGTCTTTGACGGCGCGACCGGCCGATCTGGTAGTAGCAACCAAAGACGCCGATTTTTTGATAACGCCGTTTAGTAAGCTACCGACTGATAGTGTCTTTTGGGGAACCGTAACGGCGGTGATACACCGTTACCGTAAGTAGCCATGAAGAAGCCAATTTTCGCCCTAATCGACTGCAATAACTTCTTTGTCAGCTGCGAACGTTTATTTAGACCCGAGCTAGCTAACCGACCGGTTGTGGTGTTGTCGAGCAACGATGGTTGCGCCGTGTCACGCTCCAACGAAGCCAAGGCACTCGGCATTCCCATGGGAGCACCGGCCTTTAAGTACCGACAATTATTCGAGGCCAACGGGGTGGTATCGTTTTCGGCCAACTTTGAATTGTATGGCGACCTGTCGAAACGATTGGTTCAGATTCTGACCGCCATTACGCCGCGTATCGAAGTTTACTCGGTCGACGAGTCGTTTCTGGATCTCAGCCTGCTGGCCATCGACGATCACGAGCAGTGGGCCAAGGATCTACGAGCGCGCGTGCTGCGCGACATCGGCATTCCGGTGTCGATTGGCATTGGTGGCAGCAAAACCCTGGCTAAAATCGGAGCCGATATTGGCAAGAAAGATCCAAACAGCGGTGGAGTTTGTGACCTATATCACATATCTTTGGCCGAGCGCCAGACCGCTCTAAACGGTATTCCAGTTAGGAACATCTGGGGTGTCGGCCGACGACTGGCTCCGCAACTTCAGGCCGAAGGCGTCGCCAACGCGGCCGATTTGGCCCAGTTGCGCTCAGCTCGCGCCCGCCAGCTCATGGGCGTCCACGGCGAGCAGATGGTTCTGGAGCTCAACGGCACCAGCTGCATTCCCCTCGAGCGCCAGCACAAACCACAGAAGATGATTTCGCGCGGACGGACTTTTGGTGAAGACACCAACCAGGCTCATGTGGTCGAAGCTGCCTTAGCCAGCTTTGCCGCCCAGAGCGCTTTCCGGCTGCGTCAAAGCCAGCAACTAACCCGTCGGGCCAGCATTTTTTTAAACACCGATCGTCATAAAGCCAGCTATCGCCAGTGGGGAAGCGAAGTCGTCTTTGGCGCCCCCACGGCCGACACCGGCCAGCTAATTAGCGCTGTGGTTGGTGCTTTTAGCAAAATCTACGACAAAAGTGCCGCCTATCACCGGGCTAGCGTAACTCTGCACGATCTAGTGCCCGACAGCGTCTTTCAGGTCGACTTACTGGGCCAGGCCAGTCCGGCCCAACACGGCCTCAAGGTCGCCCGCAGCCGGGCCGTCGACGCCCTCAATAAACGCTTCGGCAAACGCACCGTCCGCTACGCTGCAGAAGATCTGGCTTCGGCCTGGGAACCCCGCCGCAAACTAAAAAGCCCACGCTACACTACTAGCTGGGATGAACTGCCCAAAATTAAACCGCTTTAACCGTGCGGGAACTTGCGCTTAAAGAACCCGCGCATGTGATTGCCAATCATCTCGAGGTTGGCGTAAACATATGCTTCCGGGGTATCGAACTGAATGACTGGCTTCACCTTGGCCGGAGCTTTACTCACTAGATAACCATCTTTGTCTTTATCAGTAGCCTCACTGTCGCCGTGCGTGTAATTATAGCCGTCAAACAAAGCAAACTTAGGGTGAACCGGGTAACGTCTTAGATTTAGCGCGCCTTCATAGCGCATATCCGTTTCGGTGGCTTCCCGTGGCGTACACAAAACCAAACGGGCATCATTTAGCAAGGCAATCCGCCCGGTATTGCGACCATCAGCTTTTGACACCACCCAGCCCTCGCCAATGGTGGCACCTTCAACTTCAATAACACCAATGCTTGGCGGTTTAGACAGACGCCGCACCCATTTACTGCGGTCATGCACGGCTGCCCGTGCCCTCATCTCAACACCTACCTCAACAACTTCAACCTCTGTGGCGATGTGATTCGTTAAAAGTCGGCTGGTAAGATAGTCGGCGGCAGCACCAATCTCGGCAGCCTTATCAAGAATTTCAACCACAGCCGCCCGGTGGGCGTCAGCATGAAAGGCGTTAATATCTTCTAAACGGGTTGGGGTAGCTGGTTGGTCAAAAAAATCGCTCATAATAAATCCTTCCTAGTCAGGAAGGCCTCCTGCCGGGATTGTTACCGGTTCCTTGTCGCTGGGTTCGCTGGGCTGATTGCCGTAAAAGTTAAACTCGGGTAGACAGTCTAGGCGAAAGTAAGTACTACCGTCGCTGGCTAGTCGGGCAGTAAATACGGCGTCATAACCGGCTTCGTGACTATCAATTAATTCAGAGTAATCATCGCTGTACAGATCAACGGTCACCGAGTCGTCAGGATTATTTGAGGTTGAGATCTGATAAACAAACTCGCCCAAACCCTGAATGGTAGCGCCGCTCGACATAAAAGGGTAGCCCTCGGCGTCAGATTGGTCACTAAAACCAATCGTCGTGGTGTAGTCTTCTTCATCTGTTGGATCCATGTCAATACTACTGGCCCAGCCCTCGGGATTATCAAAACAGCTGCCGGTCGAAAAGTTTTCGCTCGGCTTATCGGTATAACCAAAATCAGAGTCAGCTCGGGCGTTATCAGACACCGGGTTTTTATCAAAAACTGCCGGGTCCTTATCGCCAGAAGAGCAGCCCAAGGTCATTAGACCAGCTAGACCGACCGCTTTAACTGAGGTGGTTAATCGATTCATAACTACGTTATTATAGTAGATTTTAGCGTGAAAGTCAATATGTCGGTTATGCTTGCTTTCAGGCAGTCGGTGTTTAGAATACTAGCTATGGTAGAACTCACCGCTTCACAAGAACTAACCGATCGCTTTGTCGATACGCCACTTGATGCCGCCTTGGACCAAGCTAACCAAGATGCTCGATTAGCCGACGTTGCTTATGACGGCTGGGCACCAGGCAATTCAAATAAACAAGCATTCGCCGAACACGTTACTCAAACACTACACAACACCCCGTTGTGGACTCAACTGACAGAAGGTGAGCAGCGCCTTATTTACGGCTACGCCCACCATTTGGCAATAGGTGAAGCGACCTGGAAAATAGAAGGCCAACCCGGAGATGATAATCTCTTTGGCCTGCCCGAGGTACACCGAACCATTGAGTTTACCAAAAACCATCTAAATATCGTTAGTGGACTAGCCATGGCAGGTCTTGTAAAAGAGGGTGTCGTTGAGCCAGCCGATTACCAAGACTACGGGTTCGCTTCTAAACTAAGTTTTCTAGCAGCCGTTGGCGGATATATCGCCAGCCGTAAGGTGCATGATTTCAGCAACAAAGAACCGACCATGTTATCGATCAATAACAACCCATATGCCCGATCTTTGATGTCTATTACCGGCGACATGCACGGTGATTTTATGATGAAACATACCCTAATCTTTCCAAATGGGGCCATCGATCCAATGGGCCAGCACCAGCCGTTTGCGCCAATCGAGCGTGGTAACTCCCTAAACGCCTACCACTCAACCGAACCATCCTTGGTTATCGGCCTATTCTACTGGGCCGACCAGCTTGGCCTTAGCGAGTCCGACCAAAAGAATTTGTGGAACCAAGGTTTAGAGCGTCTTGAAGCCGCCGGCGTTGAGCGGCCAATGTTTGCACGCACTGCCGAGCAAGTTGGTGGTACCGACAGTCTTTCGTCGATTATTTTAGCCTCTCAGTATCGTGACCGCCCGACTGATGGTTCGGCCGACCAGATCGATTACTTTGGCTACAAGCAGGTGGCGTTCGACATGTGGCTGCCGGGCGGCATGCACTCTGGTATAGAACTGTTCGTAACTCCTTCCGGGCAGTTGGCAGCCCTCCCGGGTGGCCAACATAACCTGGCAGAAGAAGACGAAGAGTCTTTTAGAGAACGGATTGACCAAGGTATATTTTTTGAGCCAGACGACCTAGCAGGCCTGATCAACCTTACACTTGAGCAAGCCATGCGAGCCAAGGGTCGAACACCAGTCAACAACATTGTCGACATGCTCAACGCCCGTTTCGATAACCCTGATAATTACGTAACACTAGGCAGGTATGAGGCGGCTCACAGTGATCTGGCGAGGAGACGTCAACAGGGGCGCTAGAGCCCTGCGGGGTGAACGCTGCGCTACCGCCTGCGTCGCTTACTCGGTGCCAGCACCTGCGTGAGCTCCTTGTCGTCGAACCCTGCGGCTTCGGCTCTCAGCGAGAGCAACCAGAGAATAAAAAACCACCCTGTGGGTGGCGTTTCATTCTCTGGTGACCCCTGCGGGATTCGAACCCGCGATCTTCAGGATGAGAACCTGATGTCCTAAACCGCTAGACGAAGGGGCCTTGGTGATTAACTGGTTAATACTAGCACAACAGGGGTCAAACGGCAACCATTGGCGACAGCGGTGATGATTGCAGGGAACAGATGAGCGTGACATAATGGTTATGGTAACCATGAATATAAGTATGTCACTCGGATTAGCCGCCACCGTCGGTCTATTAGCTATAGCAGGGGTGGGCTTTTTGCTGTGGCAACGTTTTGGCAAGAAGTTAAAGGGTGGCGATAACCAGCTTAATACGCTGCTCCAGCAGGAACAGCTTAAGTCCAGCCTGATCATCAACAGTATCGACGACGGGGTAGTGGTAATCGACCAAAATCACGCCATCCGGCTATTCAACCCGGCCGCCCTTAAAATCGCCGGCTGGAAGGATAATGAAGTACTTAATCTCGATTATAAGAGTGTTCTAAAGGTGGTCGACGAAAAGGGCCAGGAATACAGTTCTAGCAAAGATCCCTTTAATCAAGTTTTCGAAAAAGGTGTGGCCGTCCACGACAACAACGCCGCCCTGATCAATCGTGACAAGAAGCAGATTGCCATTAGCATCAGTGCTTCGCCGCTGCTCGACAAGGATGGCAAGGTCAGCGCCGTGATTGGCATCTTCCGTGACGTCAGCCAAGAGCGTGGCCAAGAAAAGCGTAGTGCCGACTTTGTTAGTACCGCCAGCCACGAAATGCGCACGCCGGTGGCCGCCATCGAAGGCTACCTGGCCCTGGCCCTCAACGACCGTGTCAGTAAAATCGACAGCAAGGCCCGCGAATATCTGGAAAAGGCTCATGAATCGACCCAGCATTTGGGTCGACTGTTTCAAGACTTACTTACCAGCACCAAGGCCGAAGACGGTCGCCTCAGTAGCCACCCTTCGGTTATAGAAATGAGCGGCTTTACCGAAAAGGTCGTCGAAGACCTCCGCTTTACGGCCGAAAAGAAGGGTCTGCACATGGAATACGTTATGGGCACGGCCGACGGCCAGAGCGTCAACGCCACCGCCGGGCAAGCTGGCAGTACCAAAATGGTTAAGCCCTTTTACTATGTTCACGCCGACCCGGAACGCTTGCGTGAAGTTATCACTAACGTATTTGATAACGCCGTTAAGTACACCGAAAGCGGCTCGGTTACGCTCGGCTTAACTGGCAACAACGAGGTTGTCCAGATCTCGGTACGCGATACCGGACCCGGCATTCCAGCCGAAGACATCCCACATCTTTTCCAGAAGTTCTACCGAGTCGACAGTTCTTCAACCAGAACCATTGGCGGTACCGGTCTAGGCTTGTTCATCTGCCGCAAAATCGTTGAATTATATGATGGCCGAATCTGGGTAGAAAGCGAGCTCGGCAAGGGGAGTACGTTCTATGTCAACCTGCCGCGCCTAACTAATGAAAAGGCCAAACAATTACAAGCTATCGAAGCCGCCAGCGCTAACACCTTAGCACCGCTATCCAGCGCCGGCGCGCCGTGATACAATGGGCGTAAAGCCATAAGCAGCATAAATAGGGGACTCTAAAAATGCCAAAAGTAATGCTTGTCGAAGATGATAATAACCTCCGGGAAATCTATGATGCCCGCTTGGTTGCCGAAGGTTACGAGATTGTCTCGGCCCATGATGGCGAAGAAGCTCTGGCCTTGGCCGTAAAAGAAAAGCCCGACTTAATTATTTCTGACATTATGATGCCCAAGATCAGCGGCTTTGATATGCTCGACATCTTGCGTAGCACACCCGAAACCAAGGATACCAAGGTTATAATGATGACCGCCCTGAGCCAAGCCGAAGACCGTGAACGAGCCGGCAAACTTGGTGCTGACCGCTACTTAGTCAAATCACAGGTAACTCTAGAAGACGTTATTAAGGTGGCTCACGAGGTCTTGAACGACACTGGCCAATCGGCACCAACACCGGCCAGCGCCGCCACTCCAGCCACACCACCACCCACCCAAGCCGACCTTCCGGTAGTTAGCGCACCACCAAGCAGCGACGAGCCAGCTACGCCGACTCCAGCTGTGGTCACACCACCAGCTGAACCTCCTGTGGCCGAACCAGTAGCCGAGGAGCTATCCCAGCCCAAAGCTCAAGAAACCTCAGGAGTCGAACAGCAAATCCAAGATTTTATTAGCAATAATCCATCCATCACGACCACTCCAACTACGCCGCCAGCCGGCACCACGCCGCCACCAGCTGAACCTCCAGTGGCCGACGCGACTAGCCCAGCGCCCGTTACCAGCGATGCACCAGCCAGCAATGGCACCAGCATACCAGTAACCGTGGCTCCAACTACGCCGCCAATCGAACCGCCCACAGCCGATGACATACCAATCCCCGGCGAAATGCCGCCAGCTCCAAAGGCACCTAGCGGCCAAGATGCCTTGTCTAACCCCACACCCGTTAACGTAGGTAGCGCCGCCGACGCACCATCGCATAAAAAGCTAGTTCTTCAGCCAAGCGAAGATGCCACCACGCCAGCGGTTGACCTTGACGCTTTGCTGGCCAAAGAAGAAGCCAAGGCCAGTGATGCCACACCAAATGTGCCCACCAGCGGGGTGGTTACACCTGCAGCCAGCGAAGATAATACGCCAACAACTGTCAGCCCCAACGATATAGCCTTATAATGCCGTCATGCGCATAAACAAATTCATCGCTTCGGCCACCGGTCTAAGTCGGCGCGTGGCCGATATGGCTATCGAGCAAGGCAATGTAACCATAAATGGCGAGCGCGCCATGCTGGGCAGCAATGTTCACGACCAAGACGAGGTCCGCATGCGTGGCAAGCTCCTGACTGCGCCGGCTACCAGCCAGTCGATTCTGCTGCATAAACCAGTTGGCTATGTCTGTAGCCGCGACGGGCAGGGCAGTCAAACTATCTATGATTTATTACCTAAAGAACTCCACAAGCTCAAACCAGTTGGCCGGCTTGACCGCGATTCGTCTGGTATCATTCTGCTCACCAACGACGGCGACCTAGCCCACCGCTTAGCGCATCCGGCTTTTCATAAAAAGAAGCGCTACCGCGTCACCCTTAATAAGCAGTTACAACCGGCTGACCAAAGGGCCATCCAAGCCGGCGTCAAGTTAATCGACGGCATCAGTCAGCTCGAGCTTGAACCCAGTTCCAGCCCCGAACAATGGCTGGTTACCATGCACGAAGGCCGCAATCGCCAGATTAGGCGCACCTTTCAGGCTAAGGGCTACGAAGTAATCGAGCTGGAGCGCATCCAGTTTGGCGACTACCAACTGGGCGAGTTGCCGTCAGGCGTCTACAAAACTATTTCATCGTAATGATTTTGTTCTCTTGTCAATATGTCTTACCTCTGTTATAA
Organism: Patescibacteria group bacterium; assembly: GCA_030916945.1. Classification (GTDB taxonomy): domain Bacteria; phylum Patescibacteriota; class Saccharimonadia; order Saccharimonadales; family JAUPVS01; genus JAUPVS01. Next base: position 75,424 of record JAUPVS010000001.1, on the reverse strand, counting down.
TAGGTACAATGGCTAAAAAAGTTCCTATTATCGCAATCGTCGGGCGCACCAACGTTGGTAAATCCAGCTTGTTTAACGCCATCCTGCAACGCCGCGAGGCAATTGTGGCCAACCAACCCGGCACCACCCGCGACAGTATCATGGCCAAGGCCAGCTACGGCGAACGCGACTTCTGGCTGGTTGACACGGCCGGTATTAAAGACCCCGAAGATGACTTTGAATTCACCATCCAGGAACAGATCCTGCAGGCCGCCGATAGCGCCGACGTTATCTGGGTCGTCATCGAAGCCAACGTCGCCATCACCGAAGAGGATCGCAAGGTCGCCAAACTCGCCCTTAAAACCAAGAAGCCCGTCTTTTTAGTCGTCAATAAGGCCGACAAGGCCCACCGCGCCAAGGCCACCGACTTCCAGCGCTTGGGCGTCAAAACCATTGTCATGACCAGCGCTACGCAGCAGAGCGGTATCGAAGAACTGCTCGAAAAACTCAGCCAGGTTATCCCCGAAGCCAACATAAATGAAGAAGATAACCGTCTGCGCATCGCCTTGCTAGGTCGTCCCAACGTCGGTAAATCCCAACTATTTAACACCCTCAGCAAGAAACAGCAGGCCATAGTGGCCGACCGTGCCGGCACCACCCGTGATATCAATCGCAGTGTGGTCCGATTCAAGAGCCGTGAGATCGAAATCCTCGACACCGCCGGTATTCGCCGCAGCGGCAAGATCGGGCAGGGCGTCGAACGGTTTAGTGTTATTCGTTCGCTCAGCGCGATTGAACAAGCCGATATCTGTTTCGTCCTGATGGACGTTAACGAAGTTGGTACTCAATTAGATCAAAAAATCACCGGTATGGTTAAAGAAGCCGGTAAGGGTCTGGTCTTGGTTGTTAGTAAATGGGATAGCCTCGACGAAAAAACTCCCTTTAGCCGTGATGACATTGCCGCCCGGATGCGCCAAGAGTTCGCCTTTGTGGCCTGGGCACCACTGGTTTTCACCAGCAGCATAACCGGTCAGAACGTCGCCAAGCTCTTCGATCTAGCCCTCGAAATCGACGAACGTCGTAATCAAAAGATCAAAACCACCGAGCTCAACCGTTGGCTTCAGCATGTTATCCACGAGCATCCGCCAGCCGGTCTCAAGAACCGAAACCCTAAGCTCAACTACATTGTCCAAGAAGACGACAACCCCAACCCTAGCTTTAAAGTTTTTGGTGCCCACACTAAGTTCCTACACTGGAGCTACAAGCGCTTTATGGACCGCATGCTCCGCGAAAAGTGGGATTACGACGGTACACCCGTAAAATTCTGGTTTATCGAAAAACACTAAAGGGTATACTAATCCCATGGGATTATTCGTCCGCAACCAAAACAACAAGTCCGAACAACCACTTTACCGGCTCAGTAACGCCGGTCAAACCAAAACCCTACTATTGGTTGGCCTAGGCAATCCGGGCAAAGACTACGACGGCACCCGTCATAACATTGGCTTTGATTGCTTGGACCACTTTGCCGAGCATAATGAGTTTCCGGCCTGGACCACTAAAAAGGATCTTAAATGCCTGTTAGCCATGCATACACTGGGCGACTGCCGCGTTATCTTATGCAAACCAACCACCTTCATGAACAACAGTGGCGAAGCCGTTCAGGCCGTTCAGAACTTCTATAAACTAGCCGATTCTGCCACCATCATTGTTCACGACGAACTCGATATCCCATTCGGTCAGATTCGCTTGCGTACCGGGGGCGGCAGTGCCGGCCACAACGGCATCAAGTCAATCTCGGCTTTAACTGGCGACAACACCGGCCGTATCCGCATCGGTATCGCCAATGACTTTAGCGGCCAAGCCGACAGCGCCGACTTTGTATTGGGCAAGTTCACCAGCGACGAACAAAAACACCTCCCAGCTTTACGCCAAGAGGTGAATAGTATTATTGTCGAGCACGTCTACGGCGACAGCCATCTACCCATCGAAACCCGCAGCTTTTTAATTTAGCGGAGGCTTTGTTCGGTTTCAAAAGCCAGCAGGTTACCGGCCATACCAGCCAAAGCATCAAGCTTTATGAAGTGACCGACGCGCTCGTAATCAATCCGTGGATCTTCGTCCACCAAAGCATCGCGGCCTTCTAGTTTATCCAACGCATCTCTGACTTCTTCCATCCATTGGTCAAGGTGGTCAGCCACAAAATCAAGCGTCAGCGGCGATGGTAAATCTTTACCATGCAAGGCTGCCGTTTCTTTGTCATTTAACTTAACAATACCGTTATCTATATCCATGCTCGGTATTATACAACATTTGTTGGCAAATTAAAAGGCCTCCAGAGGGGGTGGGCACCGCTGGAGACCTATTTTACCCTTCAACCCACCCCAGTGAAGCGTCAGCGTCCAAAACTCCTTAAAGACGTGCGCCTCTGCTCTCCGTAAAGAGGGCAGAATACTTGAATACTCACTTTGAATTGGGGACTCCATTAAATGCACAGGGCATTTAGGGCGGAGACATCAGTTAAAGGGATTAGTCTGTTCTAGAGCGTTCTAGCTTTTTAAGGGCCAGGTGCTGACGTAAGTGGAGGGTAACAACTTATGACCGCCGCTCTAAAACAATCTAACAAATGTTAGAAATGGGGGTAAAAGGTGCAAAACGTATTTTATTACGCTTACGGATTGCTATTTTAGCAACTTTCTGTCGATTGTCAATACCTTTTTGCTTATTCTGCAACTTGCGGTTATTGCACCTCTGTTAATAACTTTATTAACTAAGTTAATTATGTTACTTAATAATCGTGTCAAATATGTGGAGCACATCTTCAGGACATACGAGAACCCATTCGTATTTTGTTCAGCACAAGAGAAGAGTATGCAAACTAATTAACAAAAGTTAATGATTGAAGTCAAATCGCGGACTTAACAAATTGCTCGTGCTAAACTGCAGTTAAACCCGCCGAGGCAACAAACATAAGGAGTCTCGGCACAGTGGCAAATATTCATAAAATTCATTACTTAAGTCGATATAATCCGGACTTTCCGCAGAGTCTGCGTAACCTCGACCAAAAGTGCCTGGAAATCTTTGTCAAAGGCGATCCAGAAATTCTTAAGCAGGGTGGCCTAGCCGTTGTCGGTAGCCGTAATATAAGCAACTACGGTAAGCAGGTAACCTACCAGCTGGTAACCGAAATTGCCTGGGCCAATATACCTATTATCAGTGGCTTGGCACTAGGAGTCGACAGCCATGCCCATCACGCCTGTGTCCAGGCTAAAGGGGTGACTATCGCCGTAATCCCCAGCGGCATCGAGCGTATTTATCCAGCCAGCCACCAACAACTGGCCGAAAAAATCATCAAAGAAGGCGGAGCCATCGTTAGCGAGCACCCCGGCACAATGCGTCCGCACAAATACCATTTCATCCAAAGAAACCGCATCATTGCCGCGCTGGCTCAGGCCGTACTAATACCAGAAGCCACTCAAAAAAGCGGCAGCCTGCACACCGCCCAGTTCGCGCTCGACGACGGCAAAGAAATTATGGCCGTCCCGGGCAGCATCTTTAGTCCAACTAGCAGCGGTACCAACCAGCTTATCGCCAGCGGTGCCCAACTGGTCAGTGACGCTCAGCAAGTCATTAAACATTTCCACAAACAAGCCAGTCTGCCCCTGACGCCACCCAAAGGCGAAACCCTTCAAGAACAGATAATAATAGACATCATCCAAACCGGCACAAGTCGGAATCAACAGATCTATGACGCCGCCAAACTCAAAACCCAGTTTAATATCGTTGAATTCAACCAGATCATTGGTAAGCTCGAGGGCGACGGTAAAATACAGCTCATCGGCTCACAACGTTGGGGCATCAGCCAGTCGTTTTCTCCCCCGTAATTACAAAATTCTTGCCAAAACAGCCGAATTACCGTAGGCTAACGCTTTGTCGGCTCAAATCCGCTGAGCAACGATTTAGACATAATAAACATAAGGTATACTAGACATCACGCATATGGCTAAAAATTTAGTAATCGTCGAGAGCCCTGCTAAGGCCAAGACTATAGAAAAGTATCTTGGCAGCGACTATCAGGTCAAAAGTAGTTTTGGCCACATCCGTGATTTGCCTAAAAAAGGCCTTAATATAGACATCGCCAATAAGTTCGAGCCAACCTACGAAGTCAGCGCTGACAAAAAGAAGGTGGTTGCCGAACTCCGCAAGGCCGCCAAAGGAGCCACCGTTTGGCTGGCATCCGATGAAGACCGCGAAGGGGAGGCGATTGCCTGGCATCTGGCGCACGCCCTTAAATTAGACCCCAAAACCACCAAACGCATTGTCTTCCACGAAATCACTAAGCCGGCCATTCTGGCGGCTATCGATAAACCGCGCACCATCGACCAACAACTGGTCGATGCCCAGCAAGCCCGCCGCATCCTCGACCGTCTGGTCGGCTACGAACTATCGCCGGTCCTCTGGAAAAAGGTCCGCACCGGCTTAAGCGCCGGCCGCGTCCAATCGGTTTCAGTACGGTTAATTGTCGAGCGGGAACGCGAAATCAAAGCCTTCGAAGCCGTCACATCTTATAAGGTAACCGCCGTTTTTGATGTTAAAAGCGCCGAACTCAAAGCCGAACTCACCCAAAAACTAACTACTAAACCCGAAGCTCTAAAGTTTTTAGAAGAGGTTACACCGGCTGACTACACCGTTACCGACATTACCGCCAAGCCCAGCACCCGCAGCCCGGGCGCACCGTTCACCACCAGTAGTCTACAACAAGAGGCGGCTCGACGACTCGGCTACAGTGTTAAGCAGACCATGACATTGGCCCAGCGCCTATACGAAAACGGACACATTACTTATATGCGTACCGACAGTACCAATCTGGCTGAACAGGCTATTCAGGCGGCCGGTGACTACATTTCTAAGGAATATGGTGCCAAATACCACCACCAACGACGCTTTAAGACTAAGAATAGTAGCGCCCAGGAGGCTCACGAGGCCATCAGACCGACGAACTTCGCTAAAACCAGCCTCGGTGACGATGCGCAGCAAATCAAGCTCTACGAGCTTATATGGCGCCGAACCCTGGCTAGCCAGATGGCGCCCGCCCAATTAGAGCGCAGCGAAATCACCATCCAACCCAGCACCGTTAAGCCGGCCTTTATTGCTAAGGGCGAAGTTCTACAGTTCGACGGCTACTTAAAAGTTTACGGTGGTGGTAAAGACGACACCATCCTACCAGAGGTGAGTGAAGGCCAAAAACTACCCCTCAAGGTCATGACTGCCGAACAGAGCTTTAGCAAACCACCGGCCCGCTACTCCGAAGCCGCATTAGTGAAGAAGCTAGAAGAACTGGGCATCGGCCGCCCGAGCACCTACGCGCCGACCATCAGCACCATCCAAACCCGCGGTTACATCGAAAAGACCGATCTAGAAGGTCGCGAGCGTAGCGTTGAGGCCTTGGTGCTAGAGAAGGGGAAGATTACCGCTACCGAGCGTACCGAAGTTACCGGGGCTGACCGCAACAAGTTAGTACCCACACCCATCGCCGACATGACGACCGACTTCTTGGTCAAGCATTTCGCCCAGATCTTAGACTACGACTTTACGGCTAAGGCCGAGCAGGGCTTTGACGACATTGCCGACGGTAAAGAGTCCTGGCAAAAGATGTTGGATGACTTCTATAAGAAGTTTCACCCCTTAATTGAAGCTTCCGCTAACGTCAGTCGCGAAGAAACCTCCCAAGCCCGCAAGCTCGGCACCGACCCCAAGAGCGGCAAACCAGTCATTGCCCGCTACGGCCGCTACGGTCCAATGCTGCAAATCGGCGAGGCCGAAGACGACGAAAAACCGCGTTTCGCCCCAATGCCAGCCAATGCCAATCTAGAAGATGTCACTTTCGAGCAAGCCATGGAGATGTTTAAGCTACCACGCACCGTTGGCACCACGCCCGACGGGCAAGAAATCAAAGCCAACATTGGCCGCTTTGGCCCCTATATTCAGGTTGGCAAGCTGTTCGTATCTATTAAAGATCACGACCCGCTGACCATCTCCGAAAAAGACGCCCAGGCTGCCTACGCCGAGAAGCTCCAAAAAGAAGCCGACAAATACATCCAGCGCTTCGACAGCGGCATTGATGTTATCAACGGCCCTTATGGTCCATATATTACCGATGGCAAGAAGAATGCCAAGATACCAAAAGACCAAGAGCCAGCCAAGCTCACCGAAGCCGAATGTAAGAAGTTACTAGCCGACGCCCCCGCCAAAGGAAAGGGCCGCCGCAACTTCAAACGCAAGCCCACCAAGAAGAAGTAGAGTTATCCCCAGCTTGCTATCTGAGGGAGTTATTATCTCGCAATATTCTACAACATTTTTTCAGCAGAGCTGTCCATTTACTGATACAATAAGTTCATAGCAACACTATGTTTGACTTTTAAAAACTTTCGTTTTATAATCATAGTAATGTCATCGGTGGGATAGACAATCACTTACCAATAAAACTTGTAAGAATAAGGAAGAAACCATGCCAGAACAAAACCCGACCGCCCTCGAGATTGAACAGATTATCAACGATATTCTGGCTACCATTGAGCGCGAACGAGAACGCGAAATTATCTCGCGTCGTTTTGGCCTGTTTGATCGCAAAGAAACCCTAGAGCAGATCGGGGAACTCCTAGGCATTACCCGCGAACGGGTGCGACAGCTTGAAAAGTCGGTGATTACCCGCCTCAAGGCCACTGCCGAAAAAGACCTGCCGCACATCAATGATGTCCAAAGCCGCTTTGTCAGTGAACTCGAACAAACTGGTGGTGTCAGCCGCGTCAGCGACCTCAGCGCCCGACTTACCAAAGACAACAGCCGCACCGACCAGGCCCGTGTTTCATTTCTTACCCAATTGTGCCCCAGCCTAGCAGTTATCGACGAAAATGATCACTTCCACCACGCTGTCGGCTTAACTAAGCTACACAGCGAAAAACAGATGAAAGACCAAGTCGCCAAGATCATCGACGCCATCAAAAAGATTGCCCAACCAACCACTATCGACAAGGTAGCCACCGCTGTTAAAGACAGCGATCAGGCCCACGTCGCCGCCCTGGCCAGCACCAGCAAAAAACTGGCTACCCTCAACGGCCGCTGGGGTCTAATTAAGTGGCCGATGGTCAACCCCAAGAACATCCGCGATAAAATCTACGTCATCCTTTACGAAAAAGGGAAGCCCCTCCACTTTAACGACATCTCCGAAGCCATCAAGAAGTCCGAATTCAAGCGCAAAGATGTTACCACCCAAGCTATTCACAACGAATTAATCAAAGACAGTCGTTTCGTCTTAATTGGTCGTGGCATCTACGCACTCAAAGAGTGGGGCTACGAGAAGGGCACTGTGGCCGATATCATCACCGAAGTTCTTAAGAAGGCCGGCGAACCCCTGCACCGCGACGAAATCGTCAAGCGAGTCCTTAAGAGCCGCCACGTCAAAGAAACCACCATCTTGCTGAACCTCCAGGGCAAACCCCAATTCAAACGCGTCGCCAAAGCCACCTACGCTTTAGCCGACTAGGAGACTACCTTAAATGGGAACCCCTAAACGCCCCGAACAAGCCCGTAGTGGCATGCTACGCGACCCATCCGACCAACGTACAGTGCGCACAGCCGTAGCAGCAGCTTTATTTGCTAACAACTTATCTTTATCTAACCTATTCCACCCCGATGTCGACATGACCTTCACTGGTCAGATGGAACAGGTAACAACTACACCAGAAGCCATACACCCCGATCTACAGACACCACCCGACCTATATTTGTTTACCGCCTACTCGGCCGTGCCAATCGCTGACGCCGTGCGTGGCTACTACCAAGCCGCTGGCTGGTCGGTTCCAGCTCTTGGTTACATACAAGCCGACAGCCGGTTATCAGACTGGTTCAGAGATGGTAGCGCTAAATCCATCAGTGACGCCGAATCCGAACGATTGGCCGAGCTCACCAACGGCAAAGAACATGTCTGCGTCCTCGACCAACACGTAGCTAGCGGTATGACCTTGGTTTATGCCGGCCACCTCCTGCAAAACGCTGGCGTCGAAGCTGCATCGGCCATTCGGGGTTACGGCTGGTATCAAGATGCACATTCTTGGGGCGTCGACCTCAAGGGTGTCACCTCGCACTGGCAAGACTTGATGACCGAAATCGGCCATGCCGCTTACCAGCAAACCAGCCAAGGAGCTATCAATGCCTGAAGCCTATCCTGAACCAATCACCGAAATGGTCATAGATATCGAAGACTTTATGTGGTCGACCCAAGACCACGCCCGTGACCATCTTGCACTGTTTTATGATCTAGACGAGTTGCCCGAAAACCCCGACCACCCGGACAGGATTTACTGGTCGGCCGTAATAGAAGCGGTTGCCAGCTGCGCCACAAAAGGACCTAACGGAGAGGTTGATCTTTTATCTGCCGAGACAATCGAAAGCCTGCTTGGCACCGCCGAACAATCCGAAGTCGACACAACCGTCTTTCTTCAAACACTAGCAATGTACTGTAAGCGACGCTCACAGCAGCGTAAAAGGGGACGACCCGTGCTTAGCCCAGAAGAGCAGCTAGAAAGGGCTTTGGATCACTTCGAACCCGAAAAATGGTATCACTAAGCATCCCGTCTACCGCTAATCCAGAAAAATCTGTTCCTACAGAAACTGAACATTTTGCGAACACGCGATAGTACTAGGTGGTAGTGGAGTATTGAACAGAACCTAACAATCCAGTGTCGCAGTAGGGTGCGCCAGGGAAATACTAAATTCAAAATTTTAAATTCGAAATAATAGTGGCAGAAATGGCGCCGAGAGTGGGTGTAGTAGAACCAATCCAGCCACATACTTCATGTCGCACAATGTATATTTTGCGACTTATATATTGCGTTATAGAATGATTGGCTATACCTCTTCTATAGGGGAGTTCTCGGGTAATCATGATGCTAACGCCATGTCTAAGCACGCGCCGGTATCTCACAGCCTGACAGTCCCTTTATCTTATTAAGCCGGCCTATACTGTGAGCTTTATCACTCCCAAGTTTTCCACATATAATTCGCACAACGATTTGACTTTTCCACAGCACTATTTGCAAATATTTGCTTTTTCTTCTATTTCATATTTTTACTTGCCTTTCCCCGCTCTGCCGCAAAATATGCAATATTTGACTTTTTCGCGTTTGCACATTGTCGTATAGTTTTTTTCACGAACTCATCCAACAACGTAATGTGAACAAAAAGCGAACTAGGAGAGTGGAGTACTAGGGGGCACAGGAGCTATAGATAGTAAGCGCGGCCTGGTATCCTGACATCTATGTACTGACTTGGCGTGACTTTGGTTTCTTCTAACTTTTTCTTGGTGGCCAAAAAGGTGCCAACTGCTTCCCTAGCCTGTGAGTTAACGCTGAACTTTACATAATAGGGTTGTCCAGCAATCTTAATATCAACCTGTTGAGCCACCTTAGGCAGAGTAATACTCTCGATACCGATTTGTTTAGCTTTAAGCTGCGCTACCACCTCTGTTATAAACTGGATATCCTCAGTTGGCAGCACGGTCTTACCGGTCGCCACTTCTAAGCCACTCTGGTCGTTAACAACCGGCAAGGTAGCCCGCACTGTCGAACTGAGTTCCTTGGCGGGCATGATTACTGTGCCACGCTTGTCCAATACGTAGGCCTGGCTATTAGCCGTCAGGATGAGCTGTGGCTGGGCAATACTCAGGGTTACGATTGGGCGACGACTTACCAGCGGCAACGTCAATGACACTTGGTCGACCTCAGGAAATTCAGCTCGAAAAGCTTTTTCAAAACCTCCGGCGTTAACTGTAAATTTCGTCCGACTAAGCAGCGACTGGCTAAGAATCTTCTGGGCGCCAACTTCGTAGTCAACCTTGTCACGCAGCACGATGGCCTGCGGGCTATTCGCCGAAACGACGACCTTGGGGTTAGTGGTTAGGCCCAGACAATAAAGTACGCTCACCGTAACCGCTGCCAACGCGACTAACGACGGAAAGTTTCGCACCCAGTTATTCTCCCAAAATGAACCAGCTTTGGAGCTAGTCTTAGCTGGTCGCGGGCGTGACTGGTCGTTGTCTTCCCTACTCTGGCTAGATGCTCGAATTGTCTGGTTGGTATTGTAAGAAAAGACCGGCTTTTTGGGCTGGCCTGGGTTACGTTCTTGACGACCGGGCGTTGGTTTGGCGCGACGGAACTTAATCACTAGCTACTTCTCCCCTGCCCGTTTGGCCGCCGTTACCAATAGCTGGGCCAGACTCAAAGCGGCCTCTGGCACAGCCAGATTATGTAGTTTTTGCCCCAACTCATGACGCTTTTTTTGGTCATTTAACAGATCAGTAATGGCTTCTTTTAGAGCCTGCCCATGGTTAGTCACCAACTGGTCTTGGTCCAGAATCAAGGCAGCACCTTCTTCCTTAAGATATTGAGCATTCTTGGTTTGATGGCCACCAGTCAGCAAAGGGTTTGGGATGATAATGCAAGCCTTGGCCTGGATGCCATATTCGGCGATGGTGTTGGCACCGGCCCGTGTCACTATCACGTCGGCCGCACCACTGTATTTATAGAGGTCGCTGTAGGGCATCAAGCCGTAGACCTGCAGACGTTTATGAGTGTAGTGACCGTAGACTGTTTCATTCCCCACCCCAACCTGATGAATAATATGAAGTTTAGACATGTCTTTTAACAGATCGTCGGCAAAGCCGGCCAGGGCTAAGTTAATGCTTTGAGCACCATTGCTGCCACCGGTGATCATCAGCACTTGGGCGTCGGCCGGCAAGTCCAGATCATGGCGGTATTGTTGCAGCAGCTTACCGGTTACTTTCTGATAGTTATCACTCACAATAACGCCGGTATAGCGCATCTTTTCAGACGGATACTTGTAATACTGGGGCGGCATACCGGTAGCGTGATAAGTCGCCCAACGACTAACCAGGCGGTTAGCCATACCCGGAATGGCATCGGAATCATGGGTTACTAACGGATACTTATGACGGGCGGCTAGGCCAATCGGGACGCCCACAAAACCACCCTTTAGCAAGATGACGTCTGGCTTTAGGCGCCTTAACAAGAACCAGCTTTCGATGATACCCAAAAAGACATAAAACAAATCGCGCAGGTTGCGTAAGTTGGTTTTGACATCTAGCAGTCGTTTAAACCATGACTCTCCGTGGTAACGGCGAAACTTGCCGGCAAAGATCTTGTATTGACGATCGAACACCGCCTGGCCTTTGGTCATACTGCTAAAACGACTACCGCGTTCACCGACATAAATAATCTCGGTGGTTGGGTCGAGTTCTTTAAGCTTGTGAGCGACGGCCAACAGCGGGGTTATGTGCCCGCCCGTTCCGCCGCCAGTGAGGAGCACTTTCATTGGCTCTTCCCTCCCTTGTTGTTTGACCAGTCTGCGAGCTAACCGCCGCCGTTCGATATACCGTGTAACGCGAAATCTGGAAAACTAAACCAACTGCTCCCAATACAAATACCAAGCTGGTACCGCCGTAGCTAATGAATGGCAGTGTGATGCCCTTCAGTGGCAGTAGACCCAACATGGCACCGACGTTAATCAGCACCTGGGTGCTGAGCCACGCCAAAATACCCACCACCAGCAGACGGCTGTAGTCATCAGGCGCCCGTTCGGCAATACGGAATAACCTCCTAAAGAAAGTCACAAATAATGCCACCAGCGCGGTGACACCAATAAAGCCAAATTTCTCGGCCAGGATAGCAAAGATTGAGTCGTTGGCAGCCTCGGGCAAGTAGCCATAGGCTTGCACACTGTTAGCCACACCTAAGCCGAACATGCCGCCCGAGCCAACCGTAATCAGCGCCTGGCAGACTTGGTAGCCGGCATTCTGGCAGTCTTGTTCGGGGTGCATAAAGGTCATTAGGCGGTCGCGCCGATAACTACTACCAGCAATCAGTAACAGGCCGCCAATGGCGACAATTGCGCCCACCATCATAACGCGTTTCATCGGCATGCCAGCCACAAAGGCCATCGAGCCGATCATCGCCACCATAACAGCGGTCGAACCAAAGTCACTCTGCACCTTACCGACGACCAAACCAATGATCACCATGGCTATAATTAGCGGCTGAAGCGTTTTTTTAACGTCACCCAGATTGCCTTCCTGGATTCTTTCTACCAAGAAACAGGCCAGCCAAATCAACAGAGCAAACTTAATTAGTTCGGCGGCCTGAAAAGACATCCCGCCAACCTGGATCCAACGATAGGCACCATTGACCCGCTCACCAAATAGACGCACCGCTATGGCAGACAAAGCAGCGGCAATTAACAACGGTCGTTGCAGGTGGCGCCAAAAGTTAACCGGGATATTGGCCATGGCCACAAAGGCTACGATGCCCAGGGCAATCGCAATCATCTGCTTGTTCACAAAATAGTTGTCACCCACCTGTTTTTGAATCGCTAGTCCAGGGCTAATGGCATAGAGCACGATCAGCCCGATCACAATTAGGGCGGTAGCAATCAACAGCAACCAATAGTCAGGCCGGTGTCGCCGTTGGCGGGGGCCATCTAGATCAGTTGGCTGCTGACGAGCCTTAAGGCTACCTATAGCCATTGTCCGACCACAAACAGGATTAAGCCCACCACGCCTGCTACTTGGCCGATAATCCAGAACCGCATGGTCACCTTGGCTTCGGGCCAACCACTGGCCTGAAAATGAAAGTGCACCGGAGAAATCTTAAAGATCTTTTTACCATGACGCAGTTTTTTCGAGGTCAGCTGCAAAATTACCGAACCGGTCTCGGCCACAAATACAATACCGATGATTGGCAACAAAATAACCGTATCGGTTAACATCGCCACTACACCCAAAGCCGTTCCTAACGAAAACGAGCCGATATCACCCATAAAGAAGCGGGCTGGAAAGATATTAAACCAGGTGTAACTTAGCAATCCACCGACGATGGCCATACAGAATCCAGCCACCCCAAAACGTCCTTGCAGAACCGCAATGATAGCGTAAGTTGCAAAAGCAATGGCACACAGTCCACCGGCTAGACCATCTAGTCCATCGGTGATATTAACAGCGTTAGCAGTTGCGACCACTACTAAAACGAATAACGGGATGATCAACCAGCCCAAGTGCAACTCGCCGCCCGGTATGTGCATACTAGAAACATCAAGTTTGTAGTGGAAGAATAGACCGCCTACCAGCGCAATTAAGGTAATCAGTAGTAGCTTTAATTTAGAAGGTAGCCCGGCCACACCCAAGCCACTACCGCGGACGTTAATAATATCGTCGATTAAGCCGACAAAGCCGGCTCCCAAAAAGGCTGCCAACGGAAGCCAAGTTTCGCCCCGACTGAGATTGAATAACACCGTTACAATGCCGACGGCCACCACAAAGATAATGCCGGCCATGGTCGGAATCAAACGTTTGTGTTTTTCGCCGTGCAGCTTGGTCAGCATTGGGGTCGGTGCACCGGTAACGGTTTTGGTGCGCGGCTTCTTCCACCACTGCCCTTTATAAGCTAAGGTGGTGTATAACGGCGTGATCGCCATGCTAATAAAGAAGCTTAGAAAGCCCAGGGACAAGATGCGTACCAGCGTGTTGGTGTCGATGATGAGATTGATTGTGGAGTTCATTTGGATTCCTTCTATTATACCTGTTTATTAGCTTTTTGGCGTCACGTTAAAGTTATTAATTAGCATGTTGGTCATATCAACAAACATCGGTGCGGCCGCCTTAGAACCGGCATAGCCAGGGATCTTGGGCTCATTAACTCTGGTAACAATTATATACTGTGGCTTATCGCCACCCACAAAACCGGTAAAGGTACCATTGAACTTGTCCTCGTAATAGCCGCCACCCGGTTTGGCTATCTGGGCAGTTCCAGTCTTACCGCCAATACTATAACCGGCCGGCAAGCGCGGCATGCCGTAGCCAACATGATTCTTTTCAAAACTGTACTGCATAATTTCTTTAACGGTTTGGCTAACCTCCGGCTTAATCACCCCGGCCTTTACCACCGTGGGCTTTTGCTGAACCAGCTGATTGTCTTTGTTCATGTAGCCGTCCACCAGATGCGGTTTGTAGTAGGTTCCGCCGTTAACAACACTGGCCAGAGCGCCAGCCATCTGCAGTGGCGTGGCCGTCATACCCTGCCCAAAGGCGGTGTTGGCATACTGCAAGTTTAAGCCGTAGCCGTCATTCGGATCGGGGATTGTGCCGGCTGTTTCGTAACCCTGCTCGATACCGGTTTGCTTACCAAATTGATATCGATCAACCATGTAGCCGTGCCAGGTCTGGCGCGCCTTTTGGTTAATCTGGCCGCCGCCCATTTGCATCAGTAACCAGGTAGCACCGGTGTTGAGTGACAGCTGAATAATGTCAGAAACCGACCGTGTGCCGGCGCCACCATCTTCTTCGATATTAGTAATCTTGTAGCCGTCAATGTCGTAGAAACTGGGGTCAAAGTAGGTCGTCTCGCGCTTAACCACGCCCTGATCCAAAGCCGCCGCCGCCGTTAGCGGCTTCATACTAGAACCAACTTCTAGCGCTGAACTAACCGATGCATTAGTAAAGACGTTGGCGTCCTCGACCTTAGAAAAATCGGCCGGGCTATAGGTTGGGAAACTGGCCATGGCTAAGATGGCGCCAGTATTAGGGTCCATAATCATGGCGTCACCCGACTTAGACTTAGCCCGCTCCAAACCAGCTTTCAGGTTATCCTCCAACTGTTTTTGCATGGCGATATCAATCGTCAGTACCACCCGCTTGCCAGCTTGGGCTTCTTTAACTATGTTGTCTTTATTGGCTACCAACGGAATGCCGCGAGCGTCGGTGATGGCACGCAATTCCCCCGCCTGACCTTTCAGCTGGCTGTCTAAGGCCTGTTCTAGGCCATACTTACCTTCTCCTTCGTCATTCACAAAACCAAGCAGCTGAGCGGCTAATTGGCCCTGCGGATAAGTCCGATAGGTCGTCTCGCGCGTACCAACACCTTTGAGCTTGAGCTTCTCTACCTTGGCGCGCTGTTCCTTATTGAGCTTTTTAGCTAGAACTGAGTAGCGGCTGTTCACCTTCATCTGTTTCTCGTAATAACTGGCATCGCCACCAATGGCGTCAGCAATCTGGTGGGCATCTTTCCAAGAGTCTTTTATGTACTTAGGATCGGCAAATAAGGTATAGAGTTTTTGATTCAAGACAACCGGCACTACCGTATCGCCATCATGAGCGGCAATCACTCCGCGCTCGGCCGGAATCTGGTATTCCTTTAGTTGGCTGTTCATGGCCAACTGGCGATAGTAGTCGTGTCGAATGACCTGTAGGTAAAAGGAGCGCACAATAAAAACCGCCGCCACAAGCAAAAAAACGCTATACCATAAACGTAAGCGTTGCACGGCAGGATTACTACCGGTGGAAGGCATGGGGCTGCGTGGATGCATAGGCTAAAGGATCTAGTTTTGTACGGTAGCAGATGGTGCCACAGAAACCAAGTTCTTAGCGGCTTCGCTGGCCTGAACACGATCCAGGGCCTGCAAACGAGCGGCGGCCACTTCGAGGTCGTCGTGTTCTTCCTTCAACTGCGACTGCTGATCTTGCAGGTTGTTGATCTTATAACCGTAGGCGTTGGTCTTAGTTACCTGGGTCAGGTACAACAAGCCCAAAACACAGGCCAAAACAATCAAAATAATGGTGTTGCTAACCGGACCAATGGTGCGGCCCTTCTGCTGAAAACTAGTGCTGTTTTGGTTGCGTTGACCAAACCGCTGTCGGTTGGTCGCCAAAGTACTGGAATATGTCATGTTTATTTTTTCTGTTTATTTTAGTGTTTCGATATTAGTGCTTAGAAATTCTAAATCCTAATGACTAAATTCTAATGTGAGTGCCCCGTTTTACCGGGGACTCACTTCTACGCAGTGCGGTTAAAGAACTTTAACGCGGACTTTGTAGGCTCGGGAGCTACTTTTTACCTGGATTGGCATGTATTTCCCTTTCTTTTTTTATTTTTTCACTGCGGCTCGGAGTTTTGCACTCCGGGCGCGCGGATTAATAACAATTTCGGCGTCGCTGCCACTTACCGGCTTCTTGGTAAGCAACTCAATTCGAGCTTCGTAGCCTTCAGCGTATTCGGCCAGAGTGCGCTTAACAACGCGATCCTCTAGGCTATGAAAACTGATGACGGCCAATCGGCCTCCTGGCTTAAGCAGGTCTATCCACAGTGGTAACGCCTGTTCCAGCAAGTTCAGTTCGTCATTAACGACGATCCGAATAGCCTGAAAACTGCGCGTTGCCGGATGAACCTTACTGTGGCCCGGCCAGGCCTTGGCGACAACCTTGGCGAGCTCGGTGGTGGTGCGGAACGGTCGGTTCTGCACAATCAACCGGGCAATCTGACGCGATTTGGGTTCTTCCCCAAAGCGCCACAGGATGTCGGCCAGCTCAACTTCGCTATAGCTGTTGACGACGTCAGCAGCTGACAAGGCTTGGCTTTGATCCATGCGCATGTCTAAGGCTGCTTCGTTGACAAAGCTAAAGCCGCGACTAGTGATGTTAAGGTGCGGAGACGATACTCCCAGATCGGCCAGTACCATGTCGTACTGTTCGTCAGCGTCGGCCAGTTGTTGACTGGCCTGCAGAAAATCGCTGTGGATTACCTTGGCACCCTGTTTAACCAGTGGCTCTAAGGCGGCGATAGCCTGGCTGTCGCGATCGACCAAGCACATCCCTGCTGGGTTGCCCGTTTTTTCTAACACGGCTGTAGCATGCCCACCGTAACCGGCGGTCATATCTACGTAGCTGTCACCGGCCTGTGGGGCCAGATACTGCAGCACCGCGTCTAACAAGACGGGTATATGTTCTTGGTTGTTTGGATCGTCTACCATTTTGTTTTTGTTTTGGTGTTTGTTGTTAACAAGGTCACCTAATTGGTAATCAGCTTTTTGTTTTTTGTTTGGAACGTTTTTGTTTTTGTAGCTGTTATTTGAAAGACGTGTGGTGTAGGTTGCCCTACGTACTTCTTCTAAATAACCGTTTTGAGAGAGACTTATGTGTGAGGTGGAGTTTTGGGAGGTGTTTTGATAAAGGTGCGAGGATTTATTTGAGTGAATCCCGGATCACTGCTGATTACCAATTAGCTAACCTCGAGACTTATGGCTCGATGTTGTATGAATGCTATTTGTTAAAGAACTGAACAGCGGCCGCTTAGGCTGCTTTCAAACGCCAATACTTGCCGGCCCGGACTGCCACTACTTTCTGGGTAATCCCAGCGTAGTCCAGTAAATGCTGTTCAAGCGTGATGCGGCCCTGCTTTTGATCGAGCTCGTTATCACACTTTCCCATCCTGAACTGCACGTTCAGATCGGCGGTTCGCTCATCCAGGATATTACCTTGGAGTTGCGGTTCAACTTCTTCATCCCATACCTTTTTAGGGTACAGGTGCAGATACTTCTGGAAACCTTGGGTAATGACTACTCCGGTTAAAAACTCGTGACGCAATTCGGCTGGAATAGTCAGCCTCCGCTTGTCATCAAGTTTCCTTTCGAAATAATCCACCGTGGTTCCTCTTTTACCTGAACGTTGAACGTAAATTGTGTGTTTGTTTTGTGGAGCGATAGCCATCTTTTTGGCTACCCACTTTTACCCACTGACCTGAATATACTACCCACCCTTACCCACACGCAAGCCCTTTCCTCCCCTTTTATAGGTAAAGTGCCTAAAGTTATCCACAGTTGTGTCATCAAACAAAAACACCACACTAGGTGTGGTGTCTAAGCCCGGTTTACGGAATTATCTTTCGGCAGGAGGTGTAGTTGTTGGCGGCACCATAACTTTGTCGCCGGCCATTAGATTGCCGTCAATCTGGCTGTCTAAGTTATAGGCACCAGCTTTGTAGTCGTGGCCGTTCGGTGTATATTCCATGGCTATGCCATCAAAGCTGTCACCCGGCTTAACGGTTCGTTCCACAAAAGCATCGGGGTTGTCTTGAACTTCTTCGACAGTAGGAATTTCGGTTTGGCGAGACTCGTTAATCTCACCTACTCGGCTGGCAACACCTCCAGTAGCGGCTGCTACTGCACTAGCCAGCAAGACTGCGTTCCAGACTTTGCGACCACGGCGAACGTCTTCACTGACGCGTGAGCTAGGTTGTTTGGCGGTTTCGACTGAGTTTTCGTGTGAGGCGATCATACCCAACATACTAGCATAAGCTTTGTTATTTGTCAATAATATTGGCTGAGCTAAAGGAGTTAGCGTAATTGCTTGATAAGTTCGCCAAACCACTTGGCGCTGGGGCGCAAACTGCGCTTCATACCATTTTTGCGATCCACCGCTACTAGGCCAAACTTGGGCCACCAGCCAGCTTCCCATTCAAAGTTGTCCAACAGGCTCCAGTGGAAGTAGCCGCGCAGGTCAACACCTTCGCTCAGAGCCCGTTCCATAGCCACCACCGTTTCTTCGATCCACCAACGGCGGAATTGGTCGTGAGAGTCAGCTACGCCATTTTCGGTAATAAAGATCGGCTTTTTATAGCGCGCCCAGGCTCGCAGCAACAACGGGTAAACCCCTTCTGGCTCCATGTACCAGCCCAAGTCGTTCAACGGCACCTTGGGGTTGTTGGGCTTAAAGTGCTGGTAGTAATCGGTAAAGTAATAATTAATACCGATGAAGTCCTGTTGGTTGCGGGTGCGGCGCAAGAACCACCAGTTCCAGGCATAGCGCATCACTTTAGTCACCGATTCATCAATAATATTGTGTGGTCGCTTGGCCTGGATATTACCCAGCTGGGCAGCAATGCCGACCTGCAGGTGCGGATGGGCCTTCTTGAGTAACTTATAAGATTGCTTGTGTGCCGAGTGTAGGTTCCAATAACTGGTAAAGGCTTTCCAGAAGTTCTTCTCTTGGGGCGGCCGGGTGGCGGTTACAAAACCGAGACTCATGTAGACGTTGGGCTCATTCAAGGTAATGATGTAGCCCAGATCGGCACCATACTCATCGGATATTTTTTGAACGAATCTCAAAAAGTACTTGAGGTTGGTGCGCTTGGCAAAGGCACCTTTCTCCTGAAACCAGTTCGGCACCGTCCAGTGCCAAATATTTAAGAACGGTTCGATCTTGCGCCGACGCAATTCGGCCAGATAGTCGCGGTAATGAGCCACGGCGTCTTCGTCCCACACCCCTTCTTCGGTCTCCAAGCGGGCCCATTCGATGCTAAACCGAAAGGCATTCATGTTCATGTCTTCCAACAAGTCAAAATCTTCTTTGTAGCGGTTGTAGTGGTCGACGCCCTTGCCGGACACATAGTTGTCGGGTTCGGTGGCTTGCGACTTGATGTCGTCCCAGTTGGGCAGCCAATTCAGGCGCTTGGGGGCGGTGCCGGCTAGTTCCTTGGCGTGAGCCAGTTCCCACACCGTCCAGTCATCGTGCAGACCACCTTCGACCTGGTGCCCAGCCGTGCTGGCGCCCCAGTAAAAGGATTTTGGAAAGATCGGCTTAACCATGGTTCTTACTTTACACCAGACGGCCGGAGCTTCATATAATAGTCGCGCTCGCCGGGCGCCAGGCGTTCCAGAGCGTAGCGCAGAGCGGTCCGCGGCATGGTGGCAGCGTACTGATCCAAGAAGTCACACAAGGCGTCTTGGTTCTTTTTGCCAGCTTCGCGTAGCATCCAACCAACTGCCTTGTGCATCAGGTCATGCTGGTCGCCCAACAGGATTTCGGCGATTGCAAAAGTGTCGGCCAGCTGGCCAGCTCGAATAAATTGCCAAGTGCTGACCATGGCAATACGCCGTTCCCACAAACTTTTGGAACGAGCCAGTTTATAGAGTGGGTCGCGCGGCTTGTCAATCAGGTAGCCACCGACCACTTGGCGGCAGCTAACATCAACCAGGTCCCAGTTGTTGATGCGGTCGCTGCGACGTAAGTACAGTTCGTAGAGGTCTCTTTGTAGAACCGGATCCTTGGTGCGCTTGGCTTGCTCGGTCATGATAATAACGGCCGCTAGGCGGTGTTCGTGGATGGGACTTTCCAATACCTGCTCGATTTCTTTAAGTGGTAGATCCCTGAAGTCGGCGGCAACTTTGCGAGTTACGGGAACGGTGATGCCAATAAAGATGTCGTCTTCGCCGTACTGCCCTTTACCGGTTTTAAAAAAGCGCTGGGCAAACTGGGCGGCGTGCGGATCACCGCGTTTGTCCAGTTCGGTCATAAGCTGGGTGGCTGTCATGCAGCTATTGTACGCTATAATGCTTATGATGAAACTGGCCCGTATTCACCGCAAAACCGAACCAATCTGGCACGTCCAGCTGGCCATTGGTATTGCCATCGCCGTGCAACTATTCCTTAACAAAGACTACGTAGTTGGGCCGCGCAATATTCTGGCTGGGTTAGAGTTGCTACTTTTAATTGCTGTCAGCCTACCCGCCCGGGTTAGCAACAAACATCACAACCGCCAGGTTATCCGCCGCTTTTTGTCGTTGGTGCTACTAGCCATGATCACCGTTACCAACATCGTATCGTTAATACTGGTCAGTCATGCCCTAATTAACGGCTCAACTAGCGGACACGATCTGATCATCTCGGCATTAATTATCTTTGCCACCAACATTATTGTTTTTGGCTTGCTGTATTGGGAAATAGATGAAGACACTGCCGACGGTAAACCCGACGAAAAACGCGACTTCATTTTTCCGCAACAAACCCTGCCACCAGCCGTCACTAAACAATTCGCTTGGAATCCAACCTTCTTTGACTACTTATATGTGTCGATTACCAATGCCACGGCTTTTAGCCCAACCGATGCCTACCCAATCACCTACCGTGCCAAGCTACTCATGACCATTCAAGCCCTAGCGTCTTTGGCAACCATCGCCTTAGTGGCGGCTCGCGCCGTTGCCACGCTTAGTAGCTAGAGCTGGCGGCTGTCGTAAGCCCAGTGCAGCAAGGCCTGCCGTTGCTTGGTGTGACAAGTGGCATCACCGGGGTGACATGCCTTTGTAATTTGCCCAACATGGCGACGCATCGCCTTCCAGCGTTTAATTTGGCGTTCGTCTTCTTGGGGCAGTCGACGACCCATGGTGTAGCGACAATACCACTGGAACCAGCCCAAGGGATCTTCTTGGCTCAACCAGCCCTTCTCGGCCCATTCTTGGTGGGACTGGCTGGCCATTACCCCAAAGTAGTTACAGTCTTTGGTCGGACCTTCGGTACTCAGATGGGCTTTGGCAAACCATTCTGGCGGAAACTCGGCCCGTTCTTCTTCATTAAAGTAAGCGCCACCAAACACACCCAGCTCCAGCATCTGCTGGGGCGTGAGATCAGGCGTAAATTCATCGTAGATGGTCGGCATACTGATATGTATGATACTACCTACTACAATAGTTTTAGAGTTTCGAGTGCCGTGCACACCGCTCGCAAATCTTTGGTTGTAAAGATTGGTGGCAGCTCGTCTTCGAATTGCATAAACAACAGGTACTCTTCATCCTGTCGCTCGGGGTCTTCTTGGTCCGCCGACTTGGCCTTGGCTTCAAGGCTGTCAATCCGCAATTCATCTTGGGTTTCTTGGTCCCAGAGTGTCTCTAAATCATCACTGGCGCGGAGCTCCAGAAACGGCATGACATGAAATGGCTGGTCTTTGGCGTCGCTAAAGGTGTACTCTTTATTTAGCCAAGCCGACAGGCCATCGACCGGTTCAAGCGGAAAGCCAGATTTCCTATCCAGAGCTTTGTATTGTCGGTTAATATCTACCAATAGTCCGGCTGTGGCGTCGGGTACGTGCTCAACCACAAATATTTGAGCTGAGCGAACTACTATCTCTTCATCACTTTCTAGGTCAGCATCCAGGCCACAATTTGCCAACAGTCGATAAATGGCGCTGGGCTCACGACTGACTCGGTCCACTACCGTGCGCTCAATTGACAAATACTCATCCGGCAGTGAATCCGTCAGGAAATCGCCACCCCATAAAGTGTTGACGGCTGGCCAAATCGTATGCCTCATAAAGCCCTTTACAACACTTGGGTACACCTCTGTATCAGGGTCTACACCGGGACCGGGTAAAAAGTGTTCGTCTGGAATAGCCATAAAGTAAGCCTGTCAAAGCTCGGACGTTTTTGCAAGCACAAGGGTTTTGTGGTTTCGGTAGCTACGCAACATTTATTTTTAATCGTTCCAGAACAGAGTATATCTTGACCTGTTCTTCTTGGCTAAACGACCTCGACAGCCATTCTTCGAACTCGTGCAAGGAGTCATCGTCAGCTTCGTTAGCGCTAAGTTGCTGTTCTCTGACCGAAAAAGCACCAAAGGCATCAATTTCTTCTAAAATCACACCTCTGTCGTCAATATACTGAAAGATTAGTTCGCTTACCGGGATGTAGTCCTCATCGTCTATATAAAAACGGTGGACTTCTTGGCAGACATCACCATGTTCGGCTGACGTGGTGGTTTCGAAAACTCTGTCATCATCGTCAGCTTCGTCTTCGTCATCGCTGCTCCACCTGCCTGTCGACTCAGGCCAGTAGGCTTGGTCTTCACGTGGTCGTTGACGAGTAATCTCCACCGTATATTTGATATACCGCATAGAGGCGTCACCTTCCTCTTCGTCTGCTTCTTTAAACTTGGCGGCACTAAAAAGTATCGTCAGCGAAGAGTCGTCTTCATAATGAAAGGTCTTCTCGCCAACGACGCGCTTTAAGTCCTTGGATTCCCTAAAGTTCTGTTCGGCTAAATCATCGGCAGCCGAAGCAAAAACATACTCGCACAAACGAATAGCCTCGGGGCTAGCCTTAGTTATAGCCTCGAATGGGTCTTGGTCTGGCCTTGGGTCTGGAACATCCACGACGTACTCCCTTATCCACCTGCGCTTATTACCCTAGCCTGTCAAAGCCGCGGCGTTTTTGCAAGCACAAGGGTTTTAGAGTTTGGCTAGATAATCCCTGATCTGTTTTCTGGATTTGAAAGTAATCAAGGTTGTTTTGGGGCCAAGTTTTGAGATTATTTCGACTGTGTTGGGGCGGACATCGCGACGAAAATTCCAGACATATTTCAGAAAACCCCAGTTGGCCTTCTCTTTCCACTCGCTGGGCATCTCTTCGCGTAACTTGTTGCGGTACTGGATGCGTCGTTTAATAACCCCGCGCAGCGCAACCCGACGTGGTAGATCAAAAAAGAAGATGGTGTCGGCGCGGGCGCAGCGTTGCGGCATGGATGAGTTGTAGTTCCCCTCAACTATCCAGCGATCGGGCTTAATAAGCTGTTCGACCTTTTTAATCCATTTATCTCGGTCATCGTAGTAGCCATGCTTGGTTTGATGGTAGTAGTAATCAAGATGAATCAGCGGTAAACCGGTTTTTTCCTGTAGTCGGCGGCTAAAGGTAGTCTTACCCACACCCGGTGAGCCAATTATGGCAACGCGCTTCATTAGCCTAGAGTTTCACCTCATCCAAGCTGGCGACCACGGCAACGTGGTCTTGCCAGCCGTCGTCGAGCAGATGTGAATGCATGAATTCGGGACCATCGCGACAGACAATTACTGCTTTGGCGTTCAGGTTAAGGGCAAATTGGGCATCAACGTGTTGGTCGCCAATTACCAGCAGCTTGGTTGGATCCACCTGCCAGCGTTCCAGCAGGTCGCCCAGAACGGCCGGATCGGGCTTACGAAAACCCTTGCCTTCGTCACCGCAAATGATTTCGTCGATATGATCAACCAAGCTAGTGTTACTGACAATGCTGCGCGGGCTGCCATGACCACGCCCTTCGTGATCGCGATTGGTTACAATCACCTGCGGGATGCCTTTTGCGGCGGCTTGAGCCGACAGCCGGACGGCGTCTTTTAGCAAATGTTGTTCGGCCTCAATAAAGTGATCGCTTTGCTTTTCTAGAAAGTGCCTGATGTATTCGTCAATATCAGTGTCACCAAAGGCATCGCCGTAGGCGGCTTTGATTGAGTCGCCGAGCAGTCCATGATAGTTCTTTCGAGCCAGTTCCTCGCTCGGTTCGTCCAACCCCAAGGTCTGGGCGACATCACGATTTACCGCCATGTAGATGTTAAAGCTGTCCAGAATCGTACCATCCAAGTCCCAGGCGATGGCTTGCGGTGTAAATCCTTTTAAAGGGTCGGGCATATCTACTCCTTTACGCGAGCAACCAGCTCCGCCAGCTTGACCCGTTCCTGCTTGGTGGTATCGCGGTGGCGTACCGTCACCGAATCATCTTCTAAAGAATCAAAATCTACCACCACACAGTACGGCGTCCCAATTTCGTCTTGGCGTCGATAGCGCTTACCAATGTTGCCATTATCGTCCCACATAACATTGCCATATTCTTTTTTAAGCATGGCGTAGACTTCGCGCGCCTTGGCGACCAGTTCTGGTTTGTTCTTTAACAGTGGCGAGACGGCCACACGGACTGGAGCCAAATGAACCGGTAATTTGAGATAGCTACGCTCCTCACCGTTCACTTCGTCTTGGGTGTAAGCACTGGTAAGAACGGCCATCAGCGTGCGCTCGACACCAAAACTAGGCTCAATGACGTGTGGCACCAAAGCTGGGCTGCCATCTTTCGGCCGATAATCCATGCTTTTACCACTGTTATTTTGGATGTTCATGAGGTCAAAATCGGTGCGGTAGGCCAAGCCTAAAAGTTCTTTGCGGCCAATCGGAAAGTCGAACTCAAAGTCGATGGTTCGTTTGCTGTAGTGGGCGCGGTCTTCGTTAGGCACTTCTAGTTTGTGAACACTAGTTTTAGGCAAACCAAGCTGTTCCAAGAAAGCTTCGATGTCGTTAACCCAGGTCTCAAAAATCTTTTCCCAATCTTTGGGATCGATGAAATACTCAATTTCCATCTGTTCGAACTCGCGTGAACGAAACACAAAGTCGCGCGGGCTGATTTCGTTACGAAATGCCTTACCCTGCTGGGCAATACCAAACGGCAAATCTGGGTAGAAGCTGTCCACCACATTCTTGAAGTTGGTAAAGATACCCTGGGCGGTTTCGGGGCGAAGATAACTGACCGAACTTTCGTCATCAACTGGACCGACGTTAGTTTTGAACATCATATTGAACTGTCGGGCTTCGGCAAAAGAATCGGCCGTGCCGCAAGTTGGGCACTTGGCGGTATCGATCTGGTCTTCGCGGAAGCGTGACTTACACTCGCTGCACTCCACTAACGGATCGGTAAAGGTGTCGACGTGACCGCTGGCCTGCCAGACTTTTTGGTTCATAAGAATGGCGGCGTCAACGCCGTACATGTCTTCTCTATCATCAACAAAGGTCTTCCACCATAGGTTCATGATGTTGCGCTTAAGTGTTAGTCCTAGTGGACCATAATCCCAGGTTCCGGCTAGGCCACCATAGACTTCGGAACCCTGGTAGATAAAGCCACGGCGTTTACATAAACTGACAATGTCATCAAGACTAACTTTTTTATCACTCATTGCGCCGTATTATAACAGATTACGTACGGCTGCGGTGTTCTAGAGCGCCTATACAGGGGCTCAGGAATGCTTCAACTTCGATAGCGTTAGGCGGTACTACTGGGATGCAGAAATTACCAACCATTCCCCATAGTCGCTCTTCTTCTGGCGATATGGTTACCTTAAAACCGTCATAGCCCTGCACTGCCGGGTGGTCTTCGATGCCAAGATTAGCATCACGAAAAGCAATCGTCGGTGGCTTTATCGGTTGTCCTGTCTGATCATGGATTGAGTCGACCACAACCGTAGCGCCATCTGTAGCCTTCTGTACTGTTAGACGAGCCATGCCTCGGAGTGTAAACTTCCGGTCCGGGTTCTCGACAGAAATAAATCCCACACACAAACAGTTCTGTAAAAGTGGCAAGCGAACTACATCGTCAAATTGACGGCTGTCTGGCTCTAGAGCATCTAACGCCTTATCAATGCGCATCAAATTAATCTCGCGTAAACGAGCTCCAACATCCTGTTTAACACTATGCAAACCCATAATCCGCATATTGTACAACTTTTTTACTCTAAATACTAGGGTTGGCTAGACACGGATATGCTGTTGGCGGATGCTTTGAACCAATTGCCGGCACGGCCCCACCACCTTTTCGGCATCTGCCAAGACGCTCAGGCGGGCTGGGTCACGCAAACCAAACACCAGGCGCAACAGCTTAATGTGGTCAGCGCCCAGCAAGCCTTGGTCGGCCGGCGCAAAGCACATGCCGTCAAAATCAAAACTGTAGCGCTGGTCGGCCGTTAGCTTAACACCGGCGGCATCGCTGGCTAGATTGGGCTGCAAACCAGCGATTTGTAGCAACTGGGCGTCGAACCACAGCTCTAGCAGGCCTTCCGACAATCCCCCATCTAACGCCTGCAAGGTTCTTTCTAACAGTTCAAAATACTCGTTCTCGGTGGCGTCTTCG
Organism: Patescibacteria group bacterium; assembly: GCA_030916945.1. Taxonomy (GTDB): domain Bacteria; phylum Patescibacteriota; class Saccharimonadia; order Saccharimonadales; family JAUPVS01; genus JAUPVS01. The sequence continues at coordinate 49,083 of JAUPVS010000001.1, read as the reverse complement.
GTGGCCCGGTTGATGCGCTTCAGCAACTCGTAGCCCAGCATAGTGCGACCGATGTCGTGCACAATGTTGCCGTAGTGTTTTTGCAGGCGCGACGAAATAAGGGTGTGGATTTCGCTCTTGCCCGGCAAGTAGGTAATCTGGCTAACGCTAAACAGTTCAATGCCACCGGCCAGTTTGCTTTTTATCTTGCGCACGCCCTTGGCAATTAATCGAACCTTACCGTGATCGGGCGTTAGCATGGTAATAATGCGGTCTGCTTCGCCAAAATTGGTCCGGGCCAACACAATCCCCTGGGTCACAATCTGGTTACGGCTGGGGTTCATACGCCAGCCGGAGTCATCAGGCCAAGCGCCCGCTTAACCAGCTCATCCAAGCTGGTTTCGGGCTTGTATAAGTAGTCATGGATGCCCAGCTGCGGCCAGTAGTCACGGCCAATGCCGGGGTGGTCTTGGGGCACGTTGGTGTGCAGCAGCACTGGTATGTCATCGCAGTCCGGGTACGATCTAATTTCGTACAAAAACTCTACGCCGTTGTGTTTGGGCAAGTGAAATTCTAGCACTACTAAGGCTGGGGCGTGGTCGTCGATTACCGCCAATGCCGCCTGGGCGTCGGTCCGCCAAAATACCTGATGATCAGCCTCCGCAAAGGCCTGCGCGTAGCTGTCTGCCAGCCCTGCATCCGGTTCTAACAATAATATATTGGCCATACCCCTCTTACCCGCCTTACTTGCAGGTAGTATAGCAAAAACTTTTACTGGCTGAACTTATAATTGGGCAAAATATGAGTATCGAGGTCTTTTACAAAGTCGGGCGATTCTACCCAAATCTTAAGCGTTTTGTCGCGGATCGGCAGTAAAATCATGGCACCCTTCTTGTTTGGCACGATGTCGCCTTCTAAGCGCACTCCAGTTATAGTTGGAGCCTGGGGCGGCACATAAGCGGCGGCCGTGACTTTGCCCGATTTTACAAATGAATCAAACGACTTCAGAACCGTGGCGTAAGACTGATCAACCACCTGGATGCGTAAGGCGTAAGCCGGGTTGCCATCAACCGCTGGCACAAAACCCGGGTGGAAGAAAGCATCAAGCGGTGTCGAACCAGTCGTCTTTTCGCTAATATAAGCGCTCCAGGTTTTTGGATAGCTGACAACTAAGCTACCGTAGGCACTCGGCCCTTCATACAGCTTGTAGGGTTGCTTCTCTTTTTCTAAAAACTCATTATCTTTTTTGCTAGATGTCTTTTCTTCGGCCACTACCACCGCGGCGGCGGCTTTTTGGTCACTGTTATTCTTGTAATCCTGGCGACTAATAAAGGCCCAGATGCCAAAACTTCCGGCCGCTACAAAGAAAACCACAGCAATAATAAGAGGAATCAAAAGTGGGTCCATATGACCACGTTGATTGAGTTGTTTCATACCGCTCATGTTAAACGAGAATTAGTATTTATACAAGAATAAAGCACCCTTTTGAGCACTTGTTTTGCGCCCTGGCACCAAAAATGTGTAGCTTAAAAGCCGGATTGGCTTAGCCTGCTGCTGCTTTTTTTGGACAATTTTTTTATCCAACTTTTTCATATATTTATCAAGCAAGAATACGAATATCCCGTCGCAGTCGGGCCAATCTTGGCGCCAATAATTACCCCACACAATTTTTACCTGACCCCTGTATTTTAAGGTCTGCAGCCAGGCGATCAGGGCTAAAATCGGGTTTAGCTCGTACCCCACCACCTTCAGGCCACGCCGCGCCGCCGCCTTGGCCACTCGCCCATCGCCACAGCCCAGTTCGAGCATGGTTTGGCCTGGCTTCAACGCCAACATATCCAAAGCCTCTTCGGACTGCTTCTTCATGGTTGGCAAATAGGGCGCCCCAAACAAAATCACAAAGGCAAAAATGAAGAAGATAACCGTGGCCGTCAGGACAACCGGATTCATGAGGCGGCTGGCGTGGTCCAGTCGGCCTTAATCTTTTGAACCTTGTTTTCGGCCGTCTTTAAATAGGCCTCGAGCTCGGCCAGTATCTTCTGCCCGTCGGCATATAACTCCAGTGCCCGCTCGACATCAATGTCATCAGACTGCATTTCGGTTAAAACAGCGTCTAGTTGAGCTTGCAGAGTTTTATAAGATTGTTTAGCCATAGCTAACAGTATAGTCGAAAGGTTGCGTAAATGTTACTGGGTAGCCGGGTGCATCAATGCATCGCTTAGAAGACTGTACAAATTCATCTGACTATCACTGTCAAGTGGTTGCTGCTCATGTAAAGATTCGTGTGGCCCGCGGTAGTAAGGATCATGTCGTGGCACGTAAACCATTTGTTTATCCTCATCGGTTTCCACGTCTAGGTCCGGGTTTACCACCGAACCAAGATAATGTCTGGTTCCATCAGGACCATAGTTGCCAATGCGTAAATTTACTACTATGGGTGTCACACCGTCACAATGATCATCTAGTTCCAAATGGGCTTCTACAGGAACGCCGTCAATAGTAACCGTACCCTCGGCAAGCTTAACATCGATGATATAACCTTCGTCATGGTCATGGCCTTCCGGCGCTGGTCGGCTTTTAAATAGTCGGCGTACCAGCTCAACTGGCGTGCCTCTACGTCTCAAAATTTCTTTGCGGCGGGCTTCGGCAATGGCCGCACCAGCTGCGTTATCGGTTAATTCCATAAGTACAACTCCTTAATATTCATACTATACCATATGGTTGCAAGTAATCAATTAATGGTGGCTGCGCTGTCGCCATCCCTAAACTGGATGGTGATTTTGTCGGCTGGTTTTAATTGCTTGGCAGTTGTTACTGGCTTACCTTCCCGACGCACCACGGCATAGCCGCGTCGTAAGACCTGCTGCGGACTCAGGGCTTGTAGTAGCTGGCGGCGAGACGCTAAATCTTGTTCGGCTTGCTCAAACAGCTGTAAAAGTCGTTTGCGTAGCCAGTCTTGGTTAGCCAACACCTGTTGGCGACCGTCCACCAGTGGCTGCTGCAACAAGTAGCCCAGCTGCTCGGCCTTGGCTTTTAGGTGGGTTCTTTCCTGCTTTTTATCGGGCACCAGTAGTTGAGCAGCATTACTCGGCGTACTGGCGCGTTGATCGGCGGCTAGTTCGGCCAAACTCAAGTCAACTTCGTGACCGATTGCCACCATGGTAGGAATCCGGCTAGCCGCCACCGCTCTGGTAACTTGTTCGGTGCTAAAAGCTGCCAAATCTTCGGCCGAGCCACCGCCACGAGTGATGATCAGCACCTCGGGTGGTTGGGCATGAGCATTAAAGTACTCAATGGCGCGCACAATCTGCGCCGGAGCTTGCTCGCCCTGTACCTGAACATCAGCCAGTTGCATGTCTACCCCGCCCCAGCGTTCGTTCATAATCTTTACAAAATCGGCATAGGCCGCCGACTCGCCCGAGGTAATCAAGCCAACCCGCTCTGGTAAATACGGCAACGGTCGCTTGCGGCTGTCGTCAAACAAGCCCTCGGCCGTCAGCTTGGCCTGCAACAGCGCGGCGGCCTTCTTTAAAGAACCCTCGCCAACTGGCTGCAAATTCACAATCGTCACGCTAAAACCAAACTGCGGATGCAATCGCGGGTTGCCGCGGACCTGCAACATCATGCCATCTTCTAGCGGCCCAGGCAGCTGGTAGACGGTTCCAAAAAAGCGCACGCTGGCATACTCATCTTTTAGATCAAAATACACCCAGCGGTTCTTACTAACCTTAAAGTTGGCCAGCTCACCCACTATCACGACATTCGGGTAGGCATTTTCCAGGGTTTGGTTCAGCACCCCTACAAAATCGGACACACTTAAGATGACGTCGGTCATGCCGGTTTGGGCGGGCCCTCGTGTCGGAGCGCCTTATGGTAGAAGTAATAACCTGGGATTAGTTGCAAGGTAATGTTGATCACGCGGTACATCACGGTTACCGGAATGCTCACCGAGGCCGGCACACCAGCCGCCGCCAAAGTACCAGTCATCAAGGCTTCGTAGATACCGACGCCGCCTGGCAACACCGAAATCATACCGGCAAAGTTAGCCACAGCGTAAGCCAAGATGACCGCCCCCGGGTTGACCCACTGCCCAAAGGCAATGTAAACCACGTAAATCGCCGCGATCTCGGTGGTGTTAGCCAGCAAGGCGCACAAGGCTGGACCCAATAATTGCTTATAGTCACTGCGAATAATGATGTAATTTTCATGCAAGTCTTTAAAGGTGGCCTGAACGCGGGCAATATTTATTGTTTCGGGATGCTTAGGCCGCACTACATGGATAACCCGGTTCACTACCCGTGTTATATAGGTAAAGAAGCTATTAATACGTCGTTCACTACCAATGATAAAGGCCGCGCCCAGTGTTCCAACAAACAAAAAGGTGGCGATTGAGCCACCAATTAACAGCACAAAGTTGTTAGCCTGCCCGCCAATCGCTAACATTATCAAGCCAACGATAATCAACACTTCAAAACTAGTAAACAACAGGATGAACTTCATCGTCTGCACCAGTGTCGCCTTACCGGTCGACACCTCGAGCTGCTTCATACGCACCCCAAAGTAAGAAAAGCCGGACACACCGCCACTTGGGAAAACGTTGTTTACCAAATTAAGCTCAAGTGCCACCTTGTACATCTCGCGGTAACGCACCTTAGTTCCCAAAATACCAAACAGATAACGATACATTCGAGCATAGGCATCATAATTCCACAGCTCAATCGGGATAATCAACAGCAAGGCATAGGCATTTACCCGGGTGGCGTTCTGAATGGTTTCCAGAATTTGGTCACGCAAAACATAACATAACGCCAGCAACGCCCCAACTGTTACCAGGTTGAGAATCAGTTTCCAGCGCTTCTTATTGTCAGCATCGCTCATTTGCAATCATTATACCCCACAAAAACGCGCTATACTGTAGCTAAATGAATCAGTCAGTTGTAATTTTAGGCCGCCAGCCCGCCCTGGGCTTGGCAGAACTCGAAAGCCTCTACGGTGCTCCCGCCCTGCACCGGGTCAGTGCCCAGGTGGCATTGCTTGATGTCGACCCGGTCAGTATCAACTTTGACCGCCTTGGCGGCACCGTTAAGCTCGCCAAACTCCTGACCCGTCTCAATAACACTTCCTGGCAATCAGTCGTGCGTTACATCGCCAAAACCATTCCCGATCACCTGCAATATATTCCAGAAGGAAAAATCCGCCTCGGCTTTAACGTCTATGGCCTGGATGCCAGCGTCGCCGAAATCAACCGTAGCGCCCTAGAAGTTAAAAAGGCCATCAAAAAAGCCGGCCGCTCGGTGCGCGTCGTGCCCAACACCACGCCCGACCTCAACAGCGCCCAAACATTGCACAACCAGCTAACCGGCCCCACCGGTTTGGAGTTCATTGTCGCCAAAGATGGCACCGGCGTCCTACTGGCCCAAGTCACCAACGTACAAGACATCAACGCCTACGCCGCCCGCGACCAAGCCCGCCCCAAGCGTGACGCCCGAGTTGGCATGCTACCACCCAAGCTAGCTCAAATTATTGTTAACCTAGCCGCTACCGATACCGGCACCGTCTTGGACCCCTTCTGCGGTACCGGCGTAGTTTTGCAAGAAGCCCTACTCGACGGCCATAATGCATACGGCAGCGACTTAGAACCACGCATGATCGACTATTCGCGCACCAACCTCGACTGGCTGGCGAAAAAATATACACTTTCGGGCACAGTAGCTCTTGAAGAGGGCGATGCCACCGACCACCAGTGGTCCAAGCCCTTTGACGTGGTCGCCGGCGAAACCTATCTGGGACGACCTTTCTCGGCCGAACCAACCGCCGAAATCCTCGGTCAGGTGCGGCGTGATGTCGACACGATTCACCGTAAATTCCTTAAAAACCTGGCCCGCCAGACTCAGCCCGGCTTTCGGGCCTGCTTGGCGGTTCCAGCCTGGATTACCAAAAATGGCATTTTGCACCTCCCTACCCTTGATTCTCTCGAGGATTTAGGGTATACTCGGATGAGTTTTGTTCACGCAGGCAATACAGACCTAGTCTATTATCGCCCAGGCCAAGTGGTTGGCCGTGAACTCGTAGTACTAATAAGGAAGTAGAAGTAATTCAATGTCACACGTCAAAGCCGGTGGAGCAGCCAAAAACGTTCACGATAGCCCAGGTCAACGCCTTGGCGTTAAACTATTTGGTGGCGAAAAAGTAAAGACCGGTCAGGTCATCGTCCGCCAAGTTGGCCTCACCAAGCGCGCCGGCGAAGGCACCAAACTGAGCCGCAACTTCACCATCCACGCCGACCGTGACGGCATCGTCACCTACCGCACCCGCAAGATCCGCCGTTTCACCGGCAAAACCGTCAAGCGCACCGAAGTCACCGTCCAATAAAAAAACCGCCCCGAGAGGCGGTTTTTTTCTTAATGTAGCCAATATTTGACTTACTGCTGTGGTGGCAGTTGGTCAGCTGGCGCTTCCGGTGCTTGTGGCGCCTGAGGCTCTTGCACTAGTGGTGTGTTGGGGTTGCTAGGATGGCCAGGTACACGACTGGGATCGCCCTTAAATTCATCTTCAGGGATTACGACTGGGTCGCGATTAACTTCTGCCACTGGCGTGGTGCTTTCCATGCCTGGAACGGCGTCAATAACGGCTGGCGCTTCAGCTGGAGCGACAGCTTCAGTGTTAGTAGATTCGGTGGGAACCTGACTAATAACTTCTTGTGCCTGAGCTTCAGACTGGTCTGGAGCTGCTGGAGTTTGTAAGTCGCTTGGTACACCGGTGATAAGATCTGACATAGTATCTATTTCCTTTTTTGTTTTTAATAACTAACTGTTATATTAGCATAAGCGAGACGTTGTGTCAATCTGTTAGTTACCAAGGTGGTGGCGGATGCGGTCGACGACGTCGGCGATAACAACTTGGGACTTAACCAGGTAGTCGTCGGCACCAAGCTGGGTGGCGCGGTCTTTGTCGCTGTCTTGGCTAAGGGCGGTCAGCATGATGACCTTAACATTGGCCGTTTCGGGGGTGTTGCGTAAGATGTCGAGGACATCAAAACCACTCACCTTTGGCATCATGACATCGAGCAAAATAAGATCAGGTTTGTACTGCAAAGCCGTCGACAAGGCTTCTTCGCCGTTGGGAACGCGCTTAACATCAAAGCTCTCGGCTTGCAGGCGGGTGACATAAACGTTGGCTAGGGCGTCGTCGTCTTCTACCAGAAGGATTTTCTTCATGGCTGGACCGGTGGTGGAAGCGGCTGGTGCAACTGGTGCGGCAGCTGGTGGCTGAACGGGCTCGGGAGAGGCCGGATCGGGTGTTTGTATAGGTGTTTGTGTATCTGTATCCATAGTACTCATGCTACAAGTTTTTGGCTATTTCTGCAAGAGTGATTTGATGAAGCCATCGAACATGGGGTGGGCGCGGTTAGGTCGTGACTTGAATTCGGGATGGAACTGGCTGGCCATCATGAAAGGATGATCGATAGCTTCGATAATCTCAACCAGTTTGTCGTCGGGCGAGGTACCAACGGCGCGAATGCCCCACTTTTGGTATTGGTCGCGGTAGTCGTTATTACATTCGTAACGGTGGCGGTGGCGCTCGACAATGTCTTTTTTACCATAGAGCTTAGCGGCCTGGCTGTCTTTGGCCAGTACGCATGGGTAGTCGCCCAAACGCATGGTGCCGCCAGTGTTTTCTTTGCCTTCTTGGCCGGCCATAAAGTCGATGACTTTGGTTGGACTGTCCGGGTCGAGCTCGCGGCTGGTAGCATCTTTTAGGCCGGCGTTGCGGGCGGCGGCAATGACGGCCATCTGCAAACCTAAACAAAGACCCAGGTAAGACTTCTTCTTAGCCAAACAATACTGGGCGGCGGCAATCTTGCCTTCGAGGCCGCGGGTACCAAAACCGCCCGGTACCACAATGCCATCAACCGCTTCGAGCAGTTTGGCGCGTTGGTCGGGGCTGGCTTTTTCGACCGACTCAGCTTCTATCCATTCAATGTCAACCGCTACGTCGTTAGCCCAGGCGGCCGAGCGCAAAGCTTCGAAGACCGACATGTAGGTGTCTTGGTTATCCATATACTTGGCCACCACACCGACTTTAACGCGCTTGCTACGCTGTTTGGTGGCACTGTCGACAACTGAGCGCCATTCTTTCAAATGTGGCTTAGCGACCTTTAGATCAAGCCGTTTGGCAATTACATCGGCAATACCGGTGTCTTCTAGCGTTAGCGGCACCTGGTAGATAGAGGAGGCATTGGGTAACAGAGCAATCGCGTCGGTGCCGACACCACAGAATAGGCTTAGTTTTTCTTTAACGCTTTCGTTGGCTGGGTTTTCGCTCCGCCCCACCAATATATCCGGCGCTATGCCCAAGCCGCGCAGGTCGCGCACCGAGTTCTGGGCTGGCTTGGTCTTGGTTTCCTGGCTAGCGCCTAAGTATGGTAAGTACACCACATGAACATAAAGACAGTTTTCTAGGCCAACCCGTATACCTAGTTCACGAATCGCTTCGATAAAGCTGAGGCTTTCGTAGTCCCCCACCGTACCGCCAATTTCTACCAAATGAACGTCAAAACCCTGGCCGGCTTTTTGGATGTAGTCGGCGATAAGACCAGTTAAGTGCGGGATAATCTGAACATCTTCGCCAGCGTACAAACCGGCCCGCTCGTCTTGGATGATTTGCTGCAAGACCCGACCGGACATGAGGCTGCTGGCCTGGGTCAGTTCTTGGTCGATGAAGCGTTCGTAGTGGCCTAGGTCGAGGTCGGTTTCGGCACCATCTTTAGTAACAAAACACTCACCGTGTTCGCGCGGATTAAGCGTGCCGGCATCGACGTTAAGATAGGGATCACATTTTTGAAGATTGACTTTGAGGCCGCGGGCCTTTAAGAGATTACCGATAGAGGCGGCGGTGATGCCCTTGCCGAGCCCAGACAGTACTCCGCCGGTTACAAATATAAACTTAGTTGGTCGCTTCTTGATGCTTGCCACCTCTTATCTACCCTCTTACAAATTATCCCTTTTATGCTACCGCATTACTGGGCTAAAACCAAGTAATCCGCTGGTAATAATTACACTGTTTACTACTGAAGGGCCTGGAAAGCGGCGTCTTTTTGGGGGTCTTGCTGGTTCTTGATTTGTTCGCTGCTAATTTCGACGACTTTGTCGGGGGTTATGCCGGCCTTATCGATATTCTTGCCGTTAGGCGTAAACCAGCGCGCGATGGTTACTTTAAGAACACCGCCGTCATTCAGCTTAATTAGCTGCTGGACGCTGCCCTTGCCGTATGACTTTTGACCAATAAGAGTGGCTGCGCCTTGGTCTTTAAGCGCGCCGGCGACAATTTCGCTAGCACTGGCGCTACCCTCGTCAATTAATACAACCGTTGGTATGCCCTGTAGCGGCGATTCACCACTGGCCTTAAATGTACTAGTCACAACGCCGTCACGCCGCTCGGTCAGAACAGTTTTGCCACTAGGTAGCCACAGGCTAGAAACATCAACCGCCGAATCGAGCAAACCACCAGGGTTGCTGCGCACATCTAAGACGACGCCCTTGACGTTGTTGTTTTTAAAGTCTTGGGCAGCTTTTTTGGCCAAGTCAGTAGTATCATCACCGAAGCGACTAATCTTTAGGTAGCCAATGTTATTGACGATCTTACTCTCGACACTCGGAATCGAAATATCTTGGCGGGTAATGGTAACATCAGACACCTGCCCGTCGCGCACTATCTTAAGTTTTACGGTGGTGTCTTTGGGGCCACGAATTTTGTCGACCACTTCGGATACACTCAAACCATTAGTTGAAGTGCCATCGACTTCGGCGACGATATCTTTGGGCTTCAGACCAGCTTTTTCGGCCGGGAAACCGGCAATCGGCGCCAGCACTATAATGTTATCTTTGTCATCTTTGGTTAGCTCGGCACCAATACCGGTAAATGAACCACTTAATTCGTTATTAAACTCTTGGTACTCTTTGGCGGTTAGGTATTCGGTGTAAGGGTTACCAGCCGCTTTAACCAGTCCCCTTTTCATGCCCTCGTTCAGGGAGTTGGCATCGAGTTCGCCATCAAAGTTAGCCTTGAGCTGTTTGTACACTTCTTGGACAGCCGTAAAATCTAGGCTGGCCGGTAGACTCTTCTGATTAGCCGTTTGGCCGGTAAAAGTTATGCGACCACTGCCGACGTTCATACCGAAGGCAAATATTAAAACACCAGCCAGCACTAAACTAAAACGCTTGATTCGGGTGCGAGCGCGTTTTGATAACCGTCGTTTGTTTTTGGCTGCAATATCAGGGTCAGAATCGGTCCGAGTCACGCTTTTTAACACTCCACACTAGATTAGATTAATACGCTTCTGCTTGCCTATTTATTATGGCACATAAGAGCCTAGAAGTGTATGAAGACTAGGCCGCTGGCCGAAACATTGTAGGCCAGTGAAAATCGTCCGTCTAGGCTGGCGTTATACTGGCTAATATTAATGGTGCCGTTAGGGTTAACACTTTCGACATACATGGCATGACCGTAAGGTTGTGAGTTCTTGATGGCCACATCGCCAGCTCGCGGGCTACCGTCAACCGGAATACCAGCTGCCCGAGCGTTGTCGTCCCACTGGTTAGCGTTACCAATTCCGCCCCAGTAAGGCATGTAACGACCGCTTTCGTAGACTTTCCAGGCGGTGTAGCTAACACACTCGCGGTTGAACATGCCCCAACGGTCTACCAGACTATCTTGAGCCGATGAGCACCACGGTGATGGATAGGTGTCGCCCTTGCTAGTATCGCAAGCCGTACCTAGAACTAGATTAGAGCCACCAAACAGACGGGCATTCTCGGCGGCCTGTTGGGCGCGCAGGGCGGCGATCTCTTTATTGTTGGCCCGGGTCGCTTGGTCGAACTGATCTTTCTGAGCTTGAGTATAAGCTAGCAAGCTGTTCTGCTCGTTACGCTGGGAAGCTAAGGTAGCCTGCATGGCTTCTTGGTCTTTTAGGAGCTTTTCGACTTCTTCTTTTTGAGCTGCTAACTGGTGGCGCAATTCGGTTACGCGGTCTAACGTAGCCTTGATCTTGGCCTGAACCGAGTTACGATACTGTTGCTTGTCGACAAATTGGCTGAGGTCCTTGCTTGAAGCCAACATCTCTAAAGTGCTGATTTCGCCCTCTAGATACATCTGACGAATGTTATCGCCCAAGACCTTCTTCTGCTTAGCTAACTCCGCTTCGGCAGCGGCGATTTGGTTCTGCAGATCAGCTTGCTTGGCTTTATTGGCATCGATCGAAACTTGAAGAGCATTAATTTGGGCTTGCAACTTATCAACGGCGTCCTGGTAGCTGCTGGCCTGAACCTGTAACTGACCAGCCTGGGCTTGGTTTTGTTCGTTTTGGGCGCGCAAGGCGTTAATAGCATCTTCAAAACGATCAGCCCGCACTAATGGTGCCCCGATGGAACTAAAGGCAAAGCCAATCACCAACAGCCCGACGGCCAATGACTTAATTAGCCTGTTACGTCGAACCATACCGGTTGTTTTGTGAACTTTTTGTTTCATTTGTTTTTGATTTTTACGATTTAACATATCTATCATAACATACTCCGCAATACTTTTGAACCTACCCTACCGAGATGTTGAAAGAGGAATAATGGCTTATTTTGTCGATTTAAATTTGAGATACCGCCGGGTCGCAAAGTAAGAAGAAGCGGCTCCAATAACTATACCGATAGCAATCTGCGCGGTCAAGATAATCCAGTAATGATTAACGAAGTATTCATTAGCAAAACCAATGTCGAGCAAACCAAGACTGCTGGCCTCGAAGGTCGTTGAGGAGACACTAAACAAGGCGTTACAGATGAGTACCGATATAATCGCGGCAATTAAGCCGTAAAGCATTGTTTCTACAATGAAAGGTCCCCTGATAAACCAGGTGCTAGCACCTAGCAGTCGCATAATATTCAATTCGTCGCGACGGTTAAATATGGCCATTCGAATGGTGTTAAAGATAATCAGCATCGATATCACGGTAAATATGATAATCCCCACCAATCCACCCTTCTGAATAAAGTTGGTGGCATTGCTGATTTTATCGATAGCTTCTTTACGATCGCCCGAATATGAAGTTTCGTCAGATTGAAGCGCCTTGTTCTCCGGCTTTTCTAGAAAAACCTTGAGCTCCTGGAGCTGGTTGGGGTCGTTTGGTTTTATCTTAAGACTAGCCGGTAACGGGTTGTCAGTTTGTGATATAGCCACCAACAAGTCGGCATTATTTTGGTTGTCTTTCTTGTACTTTTCTAGCGCCTCCTGTTTGGAAACATAGGTTACCGATTTGACAGTTTTTAAGTCGGAGGCTTGTTTTACCAGGCGGTCCTTTTGCTGCGTCGAGACGTCGTCCTTAAGATAGACCGAGACATCAATTTTGTCATTAATCTGGGCGATAGTGTTATTAAATGTAGCTCGAGCAATCACCGAAAAAAGTACGATGGTTAGCGTAATCACCATTACGGCAATGGCGGCGGCCGACAGCCAGGCATTACGGACAAAGTTAATAGCCCCGGCCTTAAAAATGCGCTCCATAACAATCAGTTTGCGGCGGAAGCTTTTCATCCCTTGTAGGCTCCCTGAGCACGATCGCTGGCGATCTTGCCATCATTGATGGTAATCACCCGTCGCTTCAACTTGTTAACAATTTCTTGGTTATGTGTGGTCAGCAGGACGGTAGTACCGTATTCGTTAATTTTCTGGAGAACCTTGACTACATCCCAAGCGTGCTTGGGGTCGAGGTTACCGGTGGGCTCATCGGCAATTAAGATCTTAGGCTGGCGGGCGATGGCTCGGGCGATGGCTACCCGCTGACGTTCACCACCAGATAGCTCCATCGGCATTCGCTTTTCTTTACCCTTTAAGCCAACTATATCGAGTACGCGCGGCACGGTATAACGAATCTCTTGCTTGCCAGTACCAACAATTTCTAAAGCAAAGGCCACGTTTTCGAAAACAGTCTTATTGGGAAGCAGCTTAAAGTCCTGGAAGACGGTACCAATGCGTCGGCGGAGATACGGAATTTCTTTATCTTTAAGTTTGTCGTAGTCGATGCCACCGACAATAATCTTGCCACTGGTTGGCTTCTCTTCCCTGGTAAGTAGCTTTAAAAGCGTCGACTTACCAGCGCCGCTCGAGCCAACCACGATCACAAATTCGCGCGGCTCGACATGCAAACTAATGCGGTCTAGTGCCGGCGACATACCCTTACCGTAAACTTTGCTAACTCGGTCCAATAGAATCATTAGCATTATTATAACAAACCCCGGCAGCGAAAGCTGTGCGAATTTATAATTCGCAAGCAGCACGAAGTGATGCTGGGTTTGTTTCCACCGAACGCAGTGAGGTGATTGCAGGCAATCTAGTCAAAAGTCCAGTGGAAATAGATTTCTTTAATGTCGTTCTCTACCGCCATCAGTCGTCCGTCGACCTCGTCTACCTTCTTCTTTACCAGACTCATTTCAAAACCAAGATTTCGCACTAAGTGCTCGAGGCTGCTCAGCCGCAAATCTTGCTGCTCCAGGTGTTGATCAATGGCATCAAAGCGCTGGTCGATAGCATCGAAGCGTTGGTCGATACCGGCAAATTGGCGGGTGCACCATGCCTGCAAGTCATCAACCCTAACGCCAATGGATCTTACGGCGTCCAGAATCGTCTTATTGGTAACTATTTCCTCGGTCATACAAATAGCATATCGACCAAAGATTAAATAATTCTTAAGGTTGGCAAATATTACAACTAGGCGGTCGGGTTGCCGAGCTGTTTTTCCAAATAGGCGTCAATGAACGGGTTAAGATCACCGGCCAGCACCCCGTCAACATCGCTGGTTTCGTGGCGAGTGCGCAGATCTTTGGCCTGCTTGTAAGGGTGCAGAACATAGCTGCGAATCTGGTTACCCCACTCGGCCGATTGGTTTGGTCCCTTAATTTCGGCTAGTTTTTCTTTGTGCTGTTCAATTTGTAGCTGGGCTAGACGTGACCGAATTATTGTTAAGGCGGTCTCTTTATTTTGCAGTTGCGAGCGCTCGTTCTGGATGGCAACGGTAATGCCCGACGGTATATGTGTAATCCGAACCGCTGAATCGGTGGTGTTAACTGATTGGCCGCCGTGGCCACCAGCCCGGTAGACATCAATTTTCAGATCTTTTTCGTCAAGCGCTAAGTTAGCGTCGGCTTCGACTTTAGGCAAAACTTCGACCTTGGCAAAACTGGTCTGGCGCAGGTTGTCGGAATTAAACGGACTCAATCTGACTAGTCGATGGACGCCGTGCTCGGATTGTAGTTTACCGTAGGCAAAAGCACCGCTAATATCAATCGTGACACTTTTAAGACCGGCCTCCTCGCCGGGCGACTGTTCCAGTGTTTCGACGCTAAACCCCTGCTGTTCGGCCCAACGAACATACATACGTAGTAGCATCTGAGCCCAGTCCTGAGCGTCTGTGCCACCAGCCCCGGCGTGAATAGAAAGAATGGCGCCGAGTTGGTCGTATGGCCCGCTAAACTGTAGTTGTTTTTTGAGCTGACTCATCTCGTTCTGGGCAGCCACCAACTGTTTTTCCAGATCACTTTTAACACTTTCGTCATTCAACTGAGCCAGTTCCAAGGCTTCGTCTACCTGGCTCTGCAACTTCTGCCACGGCTCAACCCGCGCCTGTAGACTAGCTAACTGCTTCATCACCTGCTGGGCTTGATTTTGATCATCCCAAAATCCAGCTGCCTGGCTACGCTTTGTTAATTCGGCTTGTTCAGACTTTAGTTTTGAAATCTGTAAAATAGCCACCGCTTCTTCGAGCCGGGCTTTGAGTTCGGTAAATTGCGAAATTAGTTCCTGCATTACTGCAGATTATAACCTACTCTTGGGTAGTTGTAGTGCTAGACTCGGTTGTTTCGGTAGTAGTGGCATCTGTTTCGGAAGAAGAGCCGCCGAGTACAACGACCGCCAGAAGCATTACGGCGATAATCAGAACTCCGGCGATCAAGGCAATCATCAAGCCTTTTTTACCACCTTTTTCGGCATGCATAGGATGAAGCGGCATACCGGCGTTAGCGCCAGGGGCTGGCACTGGGTTGGCTGGGTCGCTAGGGAGAGCCGACGGCGTTGCCGTGGCCGCGCCCATTGAACCTTCGCCGTAAGCATCAGCTGTTGGGGCCTCACCTACGCCGGCTGGCGCTGGTGTCGAAAAGCTGTCGGTTGGAGGGGTTGGCGTAGTCGGTAGACTACTTGGCTCAGTGCCGAATCCAACCGTATCATTAACGCCGGCCATGGTTGGATCGCTAGGCATGGCTGGCGTAACCGGGCTATCAACTGGCATGGTTTCGGTTATTGGTGATGTCTCAGCCGATGATGGTGCTGAAAAACTGTCGGTTGGCGTAGTAGCTGGTGAGCTATCAAATGACGGTGTGTCGTCAGGGGCTGGCGTGTCAGTGCTAGTGACATTTATAGGAGTCCCACTATCAACTGGCGTGTCAGTTGGCGGCGGCGTTGTGGTTGGTACTGGGTCATTAGTTGGTTCTTGTGGAGGCATTGTTTAAGTTCTCGCTTAGTTACATTATTCGTATCATACCATAAGCATGATTACGGCCACAATCGCGAGGCCTGCTTATAGAGGTTATCGGCAAACTCCGGACCGGCGTTACTTAAACAACCTAGCCCCCAAATATTATCCTCAAACATGGTGTTAGCGACTTTGATAATACGTTGTTTGTTAATGGCTTTTATGCGGGTTGGCAATTGGTAAAAGTCTTCGATAACTTCGTCGAAGAAATAGCGGTTAGCATAGCCGCTGGCCGTACCACCTACCGTCTGGGCACTACGCTGATAGCGACCGACCGAGTACTGCTTGGCAGCCTGGACATCTTCGTCAGCTAGATCGCCACCAAACAAAGTCCCCAACTCTTTAGTAATTATATTGAAGAGTGGCTTGGCGTTAGCCGGTGACACCTGAGCCCCGAACCACCAGTTACTACTTGCCTCCAAAATTGAATGACCAGAACTCATGCTATAAACTAAGCCCTTCTCGCGAGCCGTTCCCCAAATACGTGAGTACAGCGTCTCAGTTAACATGGTGTTAAGCAGGCCCAAGGCATCGCCTTCTGGGTCACTCAGTTGACGCAATTTAAAAGTATCCAGGTAGAAGTAAATGTTGTCGACGGATTTTTTGGGAACATACAGCGGCTTGTCGAGTCGATGCGGCACTTCGACAGGCAACGCGGTACGACCATCACCTTCTGGCAACTCGATCGACCCAATCACGGTTTTAATGGCCGCCTTACGCTCTGGGGTAATATTGCCAGCTATTACAAAACGTAAATTACTACTAGTATGGGTTTGTTTGTAGTGACGATTAATATCCTCAAGGGTAACGTTATCCATCAAACGAATTCGTTCTTGATCGGTCACAACCTTAAAGCCGTACTCTTCGCGTAGCGCCAAGCTCAAGTGGCGGAAATGGCTGTTAGATCGTGAAATCAGCTCTTCGCGAACATTGCCCGACTCAGCCAGAAACTCTTCGGCTAAAAACAAAGGCTTGGTTATTGATGTAATCAGCAGACCTAGAATTCGGTCCCATTCAAAATCGGCGCATTCGGCTTCATAGGTGATTTCATAGGTTCCGGTCGAAGCATTAGAGTAGGCACCATTCTTTTCGAACTCGGCTTGAAAGGCTCGGGCCTTAGGAATTAGCTGGTTAGCGCCCAGCAACATGTGTTCCATCAGGTGCGGCGTTTCCCAAATTTTTCGATCCACCAAATACTCGCCGGCTCTAAAATTAAAGTCAAAGGTCATAACCGTGGCATCAGGAATATGAACCAGCAACCCTCTGGCACCATTCTTAGTTTTTATCTCTGATACTGAATGCTTCATTAGGTTGTCTCCAGCCTTCCCTGCCACTGCGGCTTCGAACTAAAGGAAGAATGCTTCCGCTCAACTATTCCGAAAGGCCACCCGCAGGCCGAAGGCCGAGGACTCTGGTCTTGAGGGAAAGTTGAGGCGGAAGGCACTATTTCTTCCTAGCCTTGTTCTTGCGCTTGCGCTCAGCTTTTCGAGCCTTCTTGCGGGCGTTCGACGATACAACCTTTTTGGTGCTACTAGTTGGTAAACTTCCCTGCGCAGCCACCTTAAAATCGGTTTCGACAAACTCGTCTGACTCGATCACCTTGTCGGCGTTATCAATCGAGCGGCGGGCGGCTCGGGTTAGTTCGGTTTCGATTGGTTCGTCGTAGTCGCTGGCAACCGGTTCGGCATGCAAAAGTGTCCGGACTACGTCGTGTCTTAACGTCTCTTGCATGGTTTCAAACAAAATCTGACCTTGGCGGCGGTACTCTACCAATGGGTCACGCTGACCAACACTGATCCAACCAATGCCCTCGCGCAAGTGTTCCATGTTTTCGAGGTGTTGCATCCAGAGGTTATCAAGCACCTGCAAGTAAATGTCGCGTTCCACCTTGCGCATGTTGTCCGGGCCAAAAGCGGCCGTCCGTGATTCGTATAGGCTAATCGACTCCTGAACCAAGACCTTTTCGAAAGCACTAGCTTCGGTGTCGAACAGACGATCCAAGGTAGCGTCGTCAAAGGCAAAGGCCTCAACAATCAATGCCTCGTAAGCGTCGCTAGTAGCTAGTGGCGAGGCGGCTAGAACCCGGGCTTCTTGTTCGATAAAGATACGGATGCGTTTTTCGATGTCGGCTCGATGCAGAATCTCTTTACGCATAGTGTAGATGGCGCGGCGGTGGCGGTTCATAACATCGTCGTATTGAACGACGTTTTTACGCATATCAAAGTTGCGGCCTTCAACTTTCTTTTGGGCCGATTCTAGGCTGCGTGAGATGATGCGGTTTTCGATCGGCATATCTTCGGGAACATTCATGCGTTGCATAATCGAGGCAATCCGATCACCACCGAACACCCGCATCAGGTCATCATCAGTGCTTACAAAGAACTGGGTAATACCAGGATCGCCTTGGCGACCGGCCCGTCCGCGCAACTGGTTATCAATCCGGCGCGACTCGTGTCGTTCCGAACCAAGAATGAACAAACCGCCTAATTTCTTGACGTCTTCGTCGAGCATAATGTCAGTACCACGACCAGCAATGTTGGTAGCCAGCGTTACGGCTCCCTTTTGGCCAGCCTTGGCCACAATGGCGGCTTCGCGTTCGTTGTTCTTGGCGTTCAGGATTTCGTGCTTGATGCCCGACTTCTTTAAGAGCTGCGCCAAACGTTCGTTCTTTTCGATCGAGGCCGAACCGATCAAAACCGGCTGACCTTTCTGCTGTAAGACGCGGACTTCTTTGATAATGGCGGCAAACTTACCTTCTTCGGATTTATAAATGCGGTCTGGTCGGTCCTCACGAATAACCTTTTTGTTAGAAGGAATTTGCAGGACGCTTAGTTCGTAAATCTGGTGGAACTCTTCGCTCTCGGTTTCGGCCGTACCGGTCATACCCGACAACTTTTCGTACAAACGGAAGTAGTTCTGGAAAGAAATTGTCGCCAAGGTCATTGATTCTTCTTGGACATCAACGCTTTCTTTAGCTTCGATGGCTTGGTGTAAACCTTCGTTATAGCGCCGGCCTTTAAGCAAGCGTCCGGTAAACTCGTCGACAATCACCACTTCACCGTCAGTTGTTACCACATAGTCCTTGTCGCGTTTAAATAGAGCTTCGGCGCGCAGGGCTTGCTCCAGGTGGTAGATGGTACGGATGTTATCGGTGGCATATAAGTTGTCGATGCCAAGAATTTTCTCGACGTGCTCGACGCCTTCGTCGGTTAGGACAACGGCTTTGCGCTTTTCGTCAATTTCGAAGTGATCATCTTTTTTGAGCTGGCGGGCCACCTTACTAAACTGCAAGTAGGCGCTGGCACTTGTACTTGATGGCGCCGAAATAATCAGCGGCGTACGGGCTTCGTCAATCAAGATAGAGTCGACTTCGTCGACGATGGCAAAGTGCAGTTCGCGCTGACGAAGCTGTTCAACTTCGCGAACCATGTTGTCGCGCAGGTAGTCAAAACCAAACTCGTTGTTAGTACCATAAGTAACGTCGGCGGCGTAGGCTTCTTGGCGGGTGCAAGGCTTAAGCGGATGCATACGCTTGTCGTAATGATTCTTGTTGGTGAAGTTAGCATCATAAATATATGATTCTTCGGCAATAATAACAGCAGTGGTAAGACCTAAGAAGGCGTAAACTTCGCCCATCCAACCAGCGTGGAGCTGAGCCAGATAGTCGTTAACGGTCACCACGTGAACACCTTTTTCGGTCAATGCGTTCAAGTAAACTGGCAAGGTAGCTACCAAAGTTTTACCTTCACCAGTTTTCATTTCGGCCACACTTCCCTCGTGTAAAGCCATACCGCCAATCAATTGCACATCAAAGTGTCGTTGGCCGATGGTACGACTAGCCGCTTCTCGGACCAGCGCAAAAGCGTCGGGCAAGATGGCATCAAGACTTTCTTTTTTAAGTCGTTTTTTAAGTTTAGCGGTTTGCTCTTTGAGCTGCGCGTCGGTCATTTTTTTGTACTTTGGACCAAGATTGTTGACGACCGCCACTCGTTTTTGCAAACGCTTTAGTGTTTTGGCCTGGGGATCGCCGAGTACTTTTTTGAAAATTTTCTTCATGCGCGCAGTTTTTCCTCATTGTTATTAAGCAACCGTACCCACCCGGTGGAGCTATCTGTCTATTGTAGCTTAGTCCGAACTATAATTCACGCCGAAATCGACGAATCACGCGCTGGTGGAATTTGGCCGACTCTTGGGTGTCTTTATACTTCTTAATTTGGTTCTTGAGCTTGGCCTCGACGATGTCAACGGCGGCATACATATTAATTGTCGTCTCTTTGACCATTAGGGTTTCTTTAGGAAGGTGCAGAATCACCTCGCACTGGCACTGTTTCTTGTCTTTAGCCTTGCTCTCTTTGAGCTTAACTTCGGCATGGGCCGACACCTTGGCATGCTTAGACATATACTTATCAAGATGACCAATTTTGCGCTTGGTATACTTTTCTAAATCTTCGTCGACTTGGAAGTGAACGCCGTTGATTTCGATTTTTTGAATCATGCCCTACCTCCTATGTATGGTTTTAATACTTTAGGAACCCGAATAGTGCCATCGTCTTTTTGGTAATTCTCCATGATGGCCTTGAGAATCCTACCCATTGCGAACGCCGTG
This sequence comes from Patescibacteria group bacterium, assembly GCA_030916945.1. GTDB lineage: Bacteria > Patescibacteriota > Saccharimonadia > Saccharimonadales > JAUPVS01 > JAUPVS01. Next base: position 28,933 of record JAUPVS010000001.1, on the reverse strand, counting down.
GCGTCATTGGTGTGCACCAGCTCGACCGCACCACTGGTACGGCGGACTCGAGTTTGTAAACGGCGGGCTTGGTAGTCGGTCATATAATCGGCAGTATGCGTTTCGCGGTACTGCTGTTGCGCGGGCATCCAGGTATTGATATCGACACCCTGCGCATTGGGTTTGCCAATATCGGCGGTACATTTTTGGATCAACTGATATGGTAATTCGAGTTGTTGGACTAGGTATTCTTGAATGGCCACCAGTAATTTATGCTCATCCAGACCGGTTTCGGCGGTGCTAAAAACTTCCATCTCCATCTTATCGAACTGATGCATGCGGAAGATGCCCTCGGTGTCCTTACCGTAGCTACCAGCCTCACGACGAAAACTGGTGGCATAACCCAGGTAACGGATCGGCAGATCTTTTTCATCGAGAATTTCGTTCATGTACATCGTGCACAAACTATGTTCGGCACTGGCGTTCATCCACAAATCGTCTTGCGCCAACTTATAGGTCACCTCTTCGGCATCAAGTCGAGCCGACGCCTCGTAAGGCTCGGTCTTGACCATGGCCGGCGGCAGAACTGGTGTAAATGGTTTGCTGCTTACCTTAAGATTATTTTCTTTCACCAAACGAGCGATCAGTTTTTCGTCACTCAAGGAATCCATCACAAATTGCATGATGGCAAACTGCAAGCGCACTACATCACCCTTCAAGTAGGCAAAGCGAGCACCGGCCACTTTGGCAGCGCGCTCTTTGTCGATGGTGTCATGCAGGCTACCCAGTTCGGCATCACTTTTGGCCTTAAAGCTAAACTTGGGCGGTTCACCGACTGTCTTAACCACCACATTTTCATCTTCGGTAGCACCAACCGGTACTGTATCGAGCGAAACATTCGGCACCTTTTTATGCAGGTCGTTGAATTTAGTTTCGACGGCTTCTAGCTCGGCTTCGATTTTAGCCAGTTTAGTTTTTAGAACCTTACCCTGCTCGATTTGTTCAGGACTGGGTTTCTGCCCCTTCGTGCTAGCGGCTTGCTGATTACGCAACTGGCGCAGTAATTCGGCATCACCTAATAGCTGGCGTCTTTGAGCGTCAACTTCGAGCAATTTAGGGATGTCGACTTTGACGTTTTTTTGTTTGGCCTTCTGGGCTACCACTTCTGGATTATCACGGATGTACTGAATGTCTAACATACTTATATTATACAGCTATCTGGCTAGACTGCTTAGGATTTAGGATTTCTTTTTTAGAGCTTTAAGCGTCAGTTCAGTCCGTTGGCGAGCGTATAAACAAAAGTCGCACTCACCCCCCATGGCCGCCATGCCCACGGCTGGCATGTCGCCGTCCAAACATTGCTTCATTTTTACCAAGGTCGGTTCGACCCAGGCATCACTTCCCTTGTATGGAATTAGTTTGGTGCGGAATTCTAGGTGATCATTAAAACCGTCAACGTCAATCCGGGCGTTGGTGTACACAAAATAGCCGGTGTCGCTAACCGGCAGACCGTTCTGCCTGAGTAGCCATTGGTAGACCTCCAATTGACGCTTGTAGCTAATCTGCCAGTCCGAATCAATCGACACTTCTTTATCTTTAGAAGTGGCTTTGTAGTCGACCACGATGGCATTACCTTGGTCGTCTACCCACAAGTCATCAATCGCGCCAAAAACGTGCAAGTTAGTCGGCTGATGAACGGCTACGATACCTGTAAAGTTGTGACGCCACTGGTCCAAGCTGTCGTGCTGCATGGGCACGGCCTTAATTTGATTGTCGGCCATAATTTTATGCGGCGTACCAGCCTGACGGTGGCGGTCGAATTCTTTTTTATACAGTTCGTCGATGGTTTTGTTGATGTTGAAGGGTGGCCCGTTGGGTCGCTTAATTTTGAGCCGGGCATCCAGCCAAAAACAACGCGGGCACTGCATAAACAGTTCGATTTTGCTGCGACTAACCTTAAAGGCCTCGGCTTGGCCGGGCTGATACGGTTTGTTTCGTTCTTGCCAGTAGTTCCCCATGAGGGTCTTATTGTAGCAGTTTGGCGGCGGCGGCAACAGCGGCAGTTTCGGCCCGCAGCGTAAAGTCACCCAAAGGAAGACGGCCAATTTCTTGCGTCACAAATAGTTGCTTCTCTTGATCGCTCCAGCCACCTTCGGGCCCGATCAGCACTCCAACTTCGCTGTAGTTTGGCTGGCGCGGCTTGGTTAACTCATGCTGCTCGCAGACAAACAACGGCACTTTGCCGGCAAACTCATGCAGAGCGGTTTGCAATAGCAGTGGCTGACGAAGCTTGGGGATGTCACCCCGGCCACATTGTTCGGCCGCTTCGATAATAATTTTCTGGGCTCTCTCTTGGTTAAAACCGGTCTTCTCGGAGCGCTCGGCTAGCACCGGTACCAAGTGGCTGACGCCCAGCTCGGTCGCCTTCTGCATAACCCAGTCATTCTTGTCCTTCTTCAGCAGCGACCAAAACAAGTAGACATCTTTACTTGGCAACTTGGCCACAAAGTCGGTTAATAATTCGAGCTTGGCATGATCCTTGGCTAATTCGTTCAAGCTATACAGTTTTTCGTGACCCTGACCATCGAACAGCACCACTTCTTGGCCAACCCGAAAGCGCAACACCTTACGCCACTGATCAACTAAGCGCTGCTCGCGAACTTCAACATAATGGCCCAAATGCAGTTCGGGACCAGTATAAAAACGATGTAGTCTCACCCTTGGTCGCCCCCAAAGGCTTGCTTGGTCAAGATAGTAACCAGTTCCTTGGGCGTGTGGGCCACGTAATCGGGCTGGTACTTCTTGAGAATGGTTTCGCCGTTGTAGCCCCACGTCACAGCCACGACCGCAATTCGACTCTTATGAGCGGCCTCGATGTCGCGCACCTCGTCACCGATATAAATGGCATCGTTAACTTTAGCCTTCTGGTCTTTTAAGACAACCTTAAAGACACGCGATTTACTGAACAAACCAACATTGCCGTAAACTCGATCAACATATTGCTCGATTTTTTCACGACCGAGCACCTTGCGGATGTTGTCTTCGCTGTTAGAACTGACCACCGAAATCTGGAAACCTTGGTCGTGCAGAGTTTTGACCACAGCATCCATGCCCGGAAAAGCCTTGAGCTCATCCAACCGCGCGCCCAGTAACTTCTTGCCTTTAATCATTAAACGCAACAGCTGCCAGTATGGCACGCCACTGTATTTAATGATCTCGCGGGCCGGCATCTCGCGGAATTTGGCCAACTCTTGGTCGCTCAGGTCTAAACCCGGCACCATCTGGCCAGCAATGCTGACGGCCAGCGGCAGGCTATCTACTAGCGTGCCGTCAAAGTCGAAGATGACATGCTTCATGAGCCTGCCTTAAGGTCGAAGCGTCCCAAAGAATACCTGCCAGGCCAAGGCTGATTTGGCCACCAAACTCAAAATCATATAGACTCGCTCGCCATACAAATAGTCGGCCCACTTGCCTACCTTTTTGTATTGCAGATACATATTGACCGCAAAGCTCATAAAGAATAGGAACATGCTTAGGTATATCCAATAGACAAAGCTCGGGATCTGACCACTACCATAGGCCGAAGCGCCAGCCACATAAATACCAAAGACCGCCCAGGGCACTATGCCGGCCAAACAACCAATGTTGTAGCTAAGCCAGCTAGTCTTTTTAGTCGTCTGGTTGTGAATCTCCATGACCAAGCCCATCATATTCATGATGAAGTCCAGCGCAAAGATCATCAGCAAGCTAGACAAATCATAAACGCCACTCAACATGGCGATCGCCACCATCATGGTACTGGCACTAATACCGTACTCAAACCAACGGGCTTTGTTGATCCCCTTCTTAAGGTCGGCTTCGTAAGTTTTTCGATAAACTGTTGCAATCACTAGGTGCGCAATAGCTGACATAAAGAAGAAGGCCGCCACTAAGTAAGCCAGATTAACATCAAACAGGTGCCGGCTAGCTGACACCAGAACCGGATTACCACTTTGCGACGCCAGCGTGTCCAGCGTCAAATAGTTGGTGGTCACTGGCAAAGTTGAACTTTGGCTAAGTAGAACCACGGCCGCACCTTGCACAAAATGCAGACCAGCCATCACCAGGTTCCAGCTGTTTAAACTGGCCAAACTGATTTTAGATTTTTTTGACGTTTTCTTAGTGGTCTTTACTGTCTTGGTTGTAGATTTTTTTGCCATGCCTCTACTTTAGCATAAAACAGAGAAGATTTAGCGGTTGTGCTGACGAACAGCGGCTACGGCCACACCCATACCGGCAATGGCGGCAACACCAGCGACTTTAGCAGCTCGTACTAGTTGCCGACGGCGTTTTTCTGTAGCTTTACTTGCCGCGGTCGTCTCTGCAGAATCAGCATCGTTTTCTGCGCCAGCAGTCTGTTCAACAACTGCCTGGGCAGCAGTTACCTCAGGAGCTACCTGCGGATTGCCAGCAACTTGTACGCCAAGCTCAGCTAATCGGCGTTGGACTTCTGCTTCAACCTGGCTATCAAATGTGGCCATCTTTGAGTCGAATAATGATTCCATTCTTGCCAGGAATTCTTCTTCTTTTTGGGCAAGTTCTTTTTCTTTTTGGGCGAAGTAGGCATAAACATCTTCTCTGCCTAATGGTTCTGGGGTGTCGCTAACAGAAGCTTTTGCTTCCGCTGGTTCGGCGGCTGGTTCATCGTCGTCTCTTAGAATCTTGGGGATTTCGGCGGCTGGTTCAGTCGGAGAAACGTCACGTTTGCGGCGACGTACTACCGGCGTATTATCAATATCGGGAGTGATACTGTCTTCTGGTACTAGGCTTGGTGGTAATTTTATCTTATTACCATGTTCATCGCGGATCGTATCACGACGCCAACCAAGCACATTATCACGCTCATGTATGGCTCTATAAGAACCCATCGATCGTTCCTCTGGGCTGTACAGATAGACCGGATGAACAGATTGGTATTCGGCTTTAAGATCAGGGTCTGCAGCTATGGCATCGTCACCAAAGAATTCCCTAAACTGCTCTTCGGTGAGAACCTTGTCGTGATGCTTCTTTTTGGTGAAGAATTTTTCGGCGGCTTTGTTGTCGGTTCGTTTATAGAACTTTGGTGCTTCGGTACCGGTGGCTTGACCGTCAGTTGGCTTAGCAAGATCTGGTGTTGCAGGTGTAGCTGGAGTAGCCGCTGGGCGGTGAGTTTTCTTAACTACGCGTTTTGCAGGGTGGCTTGGGACAGCTGGAATTACCTGGGTCTCGCCGTCATTAGCACCTACCACGCGCATCTTTACATCGCGGGCCGGCGCAGGGGCAGCTGGCGGAGTTAGTACAGACCGGGTCAAAAGTGGTTCTGGAGTAGATTCGTCTACATCAGCAGATTTCGCTGCGGCTTTCGCTTCTGCGCGATGGCGTTCTTGAGCCTCTGGAGTCAGACGATTCCATAAGGTCGCACCTCGCTCACCAGCCTGAAGACCCTGTTCTAACCTGTCTTTTACCTCTTCGGGGGTTACGCCAAGAATTTCAGCAAGAGCTTTAACTTCAACACCATCGTTTATATCAATACCAATACCGTCAACCAAGTAAATGGGTTCACCTTGTTCTTGAGTCTGCTCAGTCGAGACAGGCTCTGCACCAGCTTGTACTGGTGGCGCTTTGGGCATCTGAACTTCGTCCCAATTTACAGTAGGCGAACCTGGACCGGCTTCGGGGCCAGGCCCTGCTGAAGGAAAACGTAGATTTGTCATAGGTGTTATACTAGCATAAACGGGTTAATTTTGCAAGTTTATTTTAAGGTATCCTAAGTCTCCAGCGGTTGGTATGGAATATGGCACATTCCCCTGCCGGTGCGCTCGGCAAACTTCTGATGATAGTCTTCGGCCGGATAAAACGGGCCAGCCGGCACTATTTGGGTGACAATTGGTTCAGTCCAGTTGTTTTGGGCATCCAGCTTGGCTGCCTGGGCCGCCTTTTCTTGAGTTTTATCCAGGTAGAAAATGGCACTGCGATAGCTATCGCCAACATCGGGACCTTGGCGATTAAGCTGGGTCGGGTCGTGCATTCTAAAGAAGTGCTGCAGTAGCGTTTGGTAGCTTACCTTGGCTGAGTCAAAGGTGACCTGGACGGCTTCGGCATGGCCGGTGGTGTGGGTGCAGACCTGTTCGTAGGTGGGGTCTTGGGTGTGTCCGCCGGTATAGCCAGCTGTGGTTTTAGTAACACCGGGGATTTGGTCAAAATAGTACTGAACTCCCCAAAAGCAGCCGGCCGCAAAAATTGCTTGTTCCATGTTAGTCAGTATAGCTTAAAAAGAAACCAGCCCTATTGTGTAGGGCTGGAGTTCTCGGCAAGAGACCGAATGGACTGAATTTTAGTATTATTGGTCGAGTGTTTTTTTGACGTCGAGTGATAGCGCGATCATCAGCGGTCCGGCGATAAGGCTGTACAAGCCAAAGAGCCATACGAAAGCCACGCCGCTTGAGGCCGGTTGGAACAGTACCAAAATACCAACCAAGAATGCTACCAAACCAGCGAGGATGGTAAGCATGCGGCCAGTGGCACTGAGACCGTCTTCGGCAAAAGCCACGACGACTTCAAAAATACCGCGAGCTACAAATGTCAGACCGACTACCAGTACGAAGGTTGCAAAGGTAACGCGTGGGTGTCGCACCAAGTACAAACCAACGGCTGCTTCAACTACACCAAGCAATACGGTTAGTGGCCAGCCACGGTGTTGACCGATTGACATAAGGCCCTGAAACACATTAAGAACACCTGCGAACATTACGAACGCACTAACTAGGTACACCAATGTAACTAGTGTTAGGCCTGGCCAGAAAACGGCGGCTACACCAAACATTAATGTCGCGATACCGCGGAGCGTTAAAGCCCACCAATTTACAGCGAGATTATCTGCTACTTTCTTTGCCATGAATGGTCCTCCTTATTTGGTCTCTATAACCCAATAATGCACCGCATTCAGGGGAAATGCAAGCAGAAGCATGTTGTATTTTTTGGCCTATTCTTGGACCTGGACGTCTTGCCAAAAAGCCACGTAATTACTGAAGTCTTTTTTGACGGCATCGATGGCGCTAGGCTTGGGTTCTGGGTAGCTCCAGGCGCTGTCCTTACTGGTCTTATCGCCTTGGACAACGTTAAAGTACTGGCAGACACCCTTCCATGGGCAAGTATAGGGCGTGTCACTTTTTTCTAAGAACTCGGTCTTAACGCTGGCTGGCGGAAAATACCAATTCCCTTCTATATAGATTAGATCTTCTTTGGGGGCTTCGGCTACTGTTTTATTATTCCAGATTGCTTTCATGCTTATATTATACGCTATTCGAGGGCGTGTATTTGCGGGTGGTCGAGCCCAAAGTAGTGCGCCATTTCGTGCCACAGGGTGTGGCGGACGTTTTCTTGCAACTCTTGGGGTGAGTTACTTTTGTAAGCCAACGGGTGCTTGAACAAGGTTATTTTGTCGGGCATCAACTTGGTCATGCCGCCGCGGGCTGGCAGCGGGACGCCTTCATATAAGCCAAGCAGTGTTTGGTCATGGCGTAATTTGAGCTGGTAGTGTTGTTCGGGCGTCGGGTCATCGGCGTAGACAATGGCCACGTTGTCGAGTTTTTGGGTGTACTTTTTAGGCAAAGAATCGAGGGCCTGGCCGACAATTACATCGAATTCGTCGTCGGTAGGTATGGCTACAGGCATGGTGTTAGGCTTCGAGCTTAAGGCGCTTTACCAACCAGTCGCGCGGTAGCATACTCAAGAACCAGCCAGCGCGCGGTCCGGAGTCTTTGCCGATTAAGACTTGGTAGAGTGTGGTGAATAGCTCTTTAGGTGCTAGGTCGGTCTGGTCTTTAAATTCGTAGATGGCTTGGTGGAACCACGCGCCATCGGCGTCTTGAGGAGCATCGGCGACTTTCTGACCCAACTGCTGCAGATAGGTTTTCTGGGCAACGGACAATGAAGCTACCTCTAGGGTTTGTAATGGTTCAAACTTAACGTCTTCGGGAGCCCACAGCTTAAGCCACTCGTGGATAAAAGCCAGTTCCCTAATAATAATGTCGCGGTCTTCCTTTACAACCTGGCTGTATTCGGTACGGCCCAGGATTTGGAGAGTCTTTTCGGCGTCTTTTAGGGCTGCCTGGTAACTGGCAACTAGGTGAGAAAATGGCACCCGGCTAACGGTTTTTTCTTGGCTGCCGCGACTGCAAACATACAGCAGCTGCTGGTCCGACTCGGACAGCTCGGGCTGGCTACTGAGTGCAGCATATTCGTCGACCAGTTTAATGGTGCCGTCAGTTTGGTCAAAGTAGAGGCGTTTGGCTGGAGCGTAGCGCAACATAAAAAAGCGCGTCACCTCGGCTGGTAACACCTTAATAATTTCTGTAGCTTGAATACCGGTTCCCCGGCTGGCGCTCATCTTTTTATTATCACCAGCTAGGTTCACAAAATCATACGGCACGGGAATCGGCGGATCGGCCTTATAAATTTGTTCCATCATGCCAACGCCGGTGTCGAAAGAACCACCCTTAGTGGCGTGGTCACGACCAAATGGCTCGGCATTAACACCCAGCAGCCACCAGCGGCCGGGCCAATCTAGACGCCAATCCAACTTAACAGCGCCCTTATCGTAAGCCACGGTTTGGGTCTTCCCCTCTTTATCTTGGTAGCTGAGAGTTTTGGCTTTAGTATCGATGCTCAGAAACGGTCGGTTTTTAAGGTAGCCGTCTTCCATAATTTGAATCGGTGACCAGTGTTCATCAAGCTGGCGTCCAGCCACGGTTTCGAGGGTCTGTTTGGCGGCAGCCATGTGTTCAAGACAGCGCTCGATAGCCGGCACAAAGAAGCCTTGGCGATACTTTTGATGGCTGTATACAACTTCCATTTCAATGCCCAGGGCCTGGGCACTGGCAATAAAGTCATCCAGAAAATAGTCGGCATAGCTACGGTCGGTGCCATCAGGGGCCGGAATATCACAGAGCGGCTTGCCCAAATACTTTTCGTACTCGGCCGGTATGTTGCCCGGTATTTTACGTAGGCCATCAAGGTCGTCGGCAAAGTGCACATGGCGGGCTTGGCGGCCACGGCGGCGTAGTTCCAGTAGAATAGCGTCGCAGGTAATAATTTCGCGCAGATGGCCAACATGGTAAGTGCCCGACGGCGAAGCACCAGACGACACCAGAATCTCACCATCCGGGTGTTTGGTAATTAACTCATCAACGAGTGCTTGTAGCCACTGCATGGATATATTGTACCCCTTTATTGGCTAGCCAATAGCGGCGATTTTGTAGGTTGCCGATTCGGCTGGTGTTTTGATTTCGACTTCGTCGCCGACTTTTTTACCTAGTAAGGCTTGGCCGATTGGTGATTCGTCAGAGATTTTACCGTTAAGCGGGTCGGCTTCGACGGTACCGACAACCTGGAATTCTTTACTTTTACCATTAGCCTTAAGAGTGACGCGGGAGCCAAGTTGGACCTTGCTGTCGCCCTTGGGCTTTTTGATGACTTCGACGTTTTGCAGAATGTGCTCGATTTCGCCAATGCGGGTTTCGACACGTTCTTGTTCTTGGCGGGCCGAGCTGTACTCGGCGTTTTCGGCGAGATCGCCAAATTCACGGGCAGCCTTAATGCGTTCGGCGACAGGACCACGTTGGGCAACTAATTCTTTATGTTCGGCTTTGAGTTCGGCAATGCCTTCGGCAGTCAGGTGGAATGATTTCTTCATGGAGTTTATCCTCTCTTTTCTTTAGGGGCACACGTCTGTAGGCGCCTTATTATAACAAACTATTTAGCCTTCCCCAGGCTTTTTACAACTTCTTCTACCCCTACCATCGTCACGTCACTAGAGGTGCGCTCCTTGAGCTCCACCTGGCCATTCTGCAACGACTTGGCGCTTACTACCAAACGGTATGGAATACCTAGCAAATCGGCATCGGCAAACTTTTCGCCGGCCCGGACATCACGATCATCATAAAGCGTCTCGATACCGGCATCCTCCAGGTCTTGATAGAGCTGATCGGCCGCGTTGACGACGGCTTCGTCTTCGCCCAGTCGAGCCAAGTAAACGGTGGCTGGGGCGATGTTAGCCGGCCAAACTAAGCCACGGTCGTCAGCAAAATGTTCGGCCACTACACCCATTAGTCTAGTTACACCTATCCCGTATGAGCCAAGATAGACTGACACTAGCTTGCCGTTCTCGTCATTTACGAACAGTCCAACATCGTCGCATTTGGCCGTACCAAAGTTGAAGATATTGCCGACTTCAGCTGCTTTGTGTACAGTGTATTCCTCTCCAGTTTCGGGGTGGAAATCACCCTTTTTAGCAACCTTAATATCGTAGTACTGTTTTGGTTCCGGTAAATCCCTACCCCAGTTAACATTAATGCTGTGGTAGTTGGTTCGGTTAGCACCCATCTCAAAGTTGGTGCGGTTTGAACAAGATTCATCCACAATGATTTCAACATCTTCTGGCAAGTTAATAATTCCAGCGTATCCGATCTCTGCCTTGGTGACACGCTTAACAGTTCCTTCGTCAGCAAGCTGCAAGCTTTTAACACCTAAGATATCTTTTAGCTTATCCTCATTTATGTTGTAGCCGCCTCGGACAGCTGCCGCCACTAACTTACCTTTATCGGTTTTGTACAGCATCGTTTTGGTTGTTTTCTCAACCGGGATCTTAAGAAACTTAGCCAGTGGCTCCACACCAATCAAGCCCTTGCCTTCTACTTCTTCCATCGGCTTCGGGTCATCATTACTTGTAACGGGAGGCGCTTGGGAGGGAGTAATCTCTTCGTTAAACATCGCTTTTGTGCTTGGTACCTGGAAAAGCGTGTCTTCACCGGCATCGGTTAATGTCTGAAACTCGTGACTAAACTTGGTGAAGGCACCACCCGAAGCGTAGGTGATAAATGTGATGTCTCCCAAGCCAACCCGGCGGTAGACGTTCATGTAGGCTTCCTTAGACTTTTCATAAAATTCAAGATGTTTCTTTTCGTCGTAGAAGTAGCCATACATATCGTTCATGACGAATTCACGACCACGCATAATGCCACTTTTGGCTCGAACTTCATTCCGCAGTTTTGTCTGGAATTGATGCACAACCACAGGTAGATCCTTATAGCTGGTTACGTAATTCTTCATCATTTCTGTTATTGGCTCTTCGTGAGACCAGCCAAAGCCAACTTCGGTACCGTTCTGCAGCTTCGACTTAAACCAAACATCAACCTTTTCATCGTCCCAACGATCGGTGTGTTCCCAAATTTCTTTGCGCTGGAGGCTGGTCATAATAAGCTCTTGCCCGCCAATGGCATCCATCTCTTCTCGAACAATTTGTTTAATATTTTCTAGAACTTTCAGACCCAACGGCAAGTATGCATACACGCCGGCCATTTCTTTATGAATATAGCCAGCTTTGATTAATAGCTGGGCATTGAGGGCCACCTCGTCGGCGGGAGCCTGCTTGCGGGTTTTGGTAAATAATTGTGTGACGCGCATGTGATTCCTTTTATTAAAAATCCCCTCGTTTGGAGCGAGGGGTGTTGTTTGCTTATTCTACAATATAATTAAACATCAGCCCCTAAGCGTCGCGGCATCTTGGGCTTGAGAGAAGTAATGATTGTATATTGTTGTTGCACACCCTCATGCTACTGCATTATCTGACAAAAATAAAGAGCGCCATAAAGGCAATCCCATTTTTGAGCATATGCAAGCCGATTGGTGCCCACAGGCGGCCGGTTTTTTGACGCAAGAAGATTAGCACCAACGATAAGATAAAGGTGTCGATAGCAGCCGACCATAACAGTGGCGCACCACTACCAAACTGCAGGTGGGCCAAGGCGAAAATCAGGCTGGTGATAATGGCTGCCGCGAATAGCGGTAGCTTGGACTTAAGACCCAAGAACAAGAAACCGCGGGTGACGATTTCTTCGGTGACGGGCGGTAAAATCACCAGACTGGCAAACACCAGTACTAGGGCCATGCCCCGGGCTGACTCAAAGCCAATTTGTTGCTGCTGATCAAGATCAATCTGCGGGAACCATTGTTTCATGATTAAGCTCGAGATGATGACGATTGGAAAATACATGCCAAAACCGATTAGGGCGTAGGCGGCATCAACCCACTGGGGCTTGGTTAGACCCAGCGTTTTAAAGCTGGCCCGGTGGGTTTTAAGGAAAATCGCTAACAGACCCAAGGTGGTGGCTTCGACAATCAGAACGTAAAAGAATTGTACATTGGTTTGTTCAACCCATTGGTCAATTTGGTCGGCCGTCCAGCCCTTTCCGTTGGCGATACCTAAGATAATCAGACTGCCCAGGAACTGTGACAGGAAGTACATAACCACCGTAAAGGCTACGGCCATTAGTGGTCCCCAGGTGATCGGGCGGCCGTCGGGTAGGTCAATTACGTGGTCGAGTTGCTGGTCGGCCTTGGGGGTTTTAACCTGCGGCATTAAAAGTTCCGCTTTACATCAACTATGGTTATAAGAACAAATAACGCCATTAGGGTTATAAACCCAATGCTGTTAATCATGTCTTCGCGCTCTGGAGTTAAGGGCTTTTTAATAAGTTTGTAGAATAATAATGTGAAGAGCCTACCGCCATCCAGGGCCGGAATTGGTAGTATGTTCATGATGGCCAAGGTCAGCGAGATTACGGCAATAATCAGCAGTATGAACTGATAACCCAGCAGGCTTCCGTCCTTTATGAGCACGAAGATGCCAACCGGGCCGGATACTTGAGCGCTGGCCTGGCCAGCATTACCCTGCACCAAATTGCTAACGGCACTGCCTAGGCCTTTTAGAGTAGCTTCGGTCAATTGCACAATCAGCCCGGCCGCCACCACTGGTGCCGACCAAGTTGAACGCTGCAAAACGTATTCGGTCGGGCTGACGCCCAAGTAGCCCTTGGGTTCGGCGGTATTTTGGCTGGCATCAACTTCTTGCTGCGAACGCAACACGACGGTCTTTTGGCTAGTCTCGCCGTTCCTGACAATTTCGACTTGAGCCGATTGGCCAGCGAACTGCTTGGTGGCAGCTGGCAACTGATCTTGGCTGGTTATGGCCACGGCCGACTTACCGGGAGCACTAATCGCCACTAGCTGGTCACGCTGTTCCAGGCCGGCCTTAGCGGCCGGTGAATCGGGCTGGACGTAACCGACTAGCACCTGTTGCTTAACAACTTTGGTGTCGCTGGCTATCGTAAACTGGTTATCGATTAGCTTGGGCATGCCGACCAAGGCCAAGAAAGTAAAGATCACGAAAGCCGTGGCTAGATTCATGCCCACTCCGGCCACCATCACCTTGACCTTGGCGCTCAAGCTGGCGGCGCCAAAACTCCCCTTCGTAGTATCGGCATCATGTTCGCCTTTAAGCTTTACGAATCCGCCCAGCGGTAGCCAATTTAAGGTGTAGACTGTACCTTTTTTGGTAGTGATAACTTTGGCGCGCGGCGGAAAGCCAACGCCAAATTCTTCAACTTCTATATCATTGCGTCGGGCGGCTATGAAGTGACCAAATTCGTGTACTACCACTAAGCCAACAAATAGCACTAAACCAAGAATTAATAAGAATAATGACATTACTGGCCGTACCTCCGTTGTCGTTGTTGATATTCAGCTAGGGCTTGATCTAAGTCAGCCTCGTTAAAGTCGGGCCACAGCTTGTCGGTAAAATATAGTTCGCTGTAAGCAGCCCGCCACAACATAAAGTTACTGATGCGCTGTTCACCCGAAGTGCGAATAACAAAATCTACCGCTGGCAAATCTGGCTCGTATAAGTTAGCCTGCAAGCTTTGGATGGTTAGCGGCTGGCCAGCCGCCGTGGCAGCGTTAGCGGCATCAACAATTTCTTGCTGGCCACCATAGTTAAAGCAAATCGCCAGTGTTCCTTTAGTATTGTCCTTGGTAGTTTGGACGGCGCGGTCGATGGTTTGCAGAATTTTGGCGTCCAAGCCGTCGCGACTACCTAACATAACCAAGCGAATGCCGGCCTTATGGAAAGTTGTCAGGTGCTTTTCGACACCCTTCACCACCAGCCTCATCAGGTATGACACTTCTTCTTGAGTGCGTTGCCAATTCTCGGTCGAAAAGACGTAGGCCGACACTACTTTGATACCCCGGTCAAAACTAGCCAGGGCAATGTTTTTAAAAGTTTCTAGACCTTGCCTATGTCCCTCGAGCGTGGGTCGGCCATGCTGTTTAGCCCAACGGCGGTTGCCGTCCAGTATATAGCCAATATGGTTTGGAACCGATGCGGCGTCCGTCATATACCCTTCCCCTTAAACAGTCATGATTTCTTGTTCTTTGGCCCGAGCGGTAGCTTCGGCCTGACTCTTAGCCTGAGTCATCGCCTCTTCAATCTGCTGACCAAGCCGCTTGGCCTCGTCTTCGCTGATATCTTTGTCTTTCTTGGCTTCGGCTAGCGTATCCAAAGCCTCGTGCCGAGTCCCACGCATAGCAATCATGCACTCTTCGAGCTTGGCACCAACCTGCTTGGTTATGTCACGACGTCGTTCTTCGTTTAATGGCGGAATTGGAATGCGTACTACGCGGCCGTCATCGCTAGGGTTCAGCCCCATGCTTTGGTTGTCACGAACAGCAGCCGAGATGGCTTCGATGTTACTGCTGGGATCAAACGGGGTAATCTGAAGTAGCTGAGCCTCGGGCGCACTAACACTAGCTACTTGGTTAAGCGGCATCGGCGTGCCGTAAGCTGTTACGATTAAACCATCGAGCATACCGGCATGAGCGCGACCAGTCCGCAGTTTTTTTAGTTCTTCTTCGAAGTGAGTAATAGTATTGGCGAACTTGGTTTTGGCTTGAGTGACGACATCGTTTGGATTCATGAGTATATTCTAACTGTTATTACCGCTTTTGAATATAGTGGAGTGCTCTAGGCGACTTCGCCCAAAGCAATGCGGCTAAAGCGACGCACTACGACGTTTTCGCCCAGCTTAGCGGCGTTTTCTTTAACGTATTCGCCAACTGTTAGGTCAGGATTCTTAACGAACGGTTGATCGAGCAAGCAGCGCTCGGCAAAGTATTTAGCCAGCATGCCGTCGACAATCTTGTCGAGCATGTTTTCGGGCTTGCCTTCGGCCTTAGCCTTGTCGGCAAATTCGGCCGCAACTTTAGCACGGTCGTCAGCTGGAACATCTTCGGCCGAAACGTACAATGGCGATGAAGCCGCAATGTGCATGGCGACGTCTTTAACAAAGTTAACGAACACGTCGTTACGAGCCACAAAGTCGGTTTCGCAGTTTACTTCTACTAATACACCGATCCGGTTGTCATGGTTGTAGGTACCAACGATGCCAGCTCGGGCTTCGCGTTCGCCACGCTTTTCGGCCTTGGTTAGGCCCTTTTTGCGCATAGCGGCGAGAGCTTTGTCGAAGTCGCCGTTAGCTTCTTCTAAAGCTTTTTTGGCGTCGGTTAAACCAACACCGGTTAGGTCTTTGAGTCGTTTTACTTCTTCGATCTTTACTGCCATATTATTCCCTTCGGTCTAAATTCGAATTTCGAATACTGAAATACTAAATTTAGGATTTAATTATTAGGATTTTTCTTCTTCGTCTTTGTCCTTGTCGTCAACTGGCTTAGCCTTGGCTTTGCCGGCCTTGATAGCGGCTACTACGTAGTCGGTAATCAGCTGGATGGTTTTTAGAGCATCGTCGTTGGCGGGGATTGGGTAGTCGATTAGGCTTGGGTCGGTGTTGGTATCGACCACGGCTACAATTGGGATACCTAGTTTGCGAGCTTCGCGGACGGCGTTAACTTCTTCGTTAATATCGATGATGAAGATGGCGCCGGGCTTGGCGTTAAGATCTTTGATACCACTGTAGTTGTGGTTCATGTCGTCGATTTCTTCTTGGAAACGTTGAACCTCGAGCTTGTTGTACTTAGCTTCGAGCTGACCAGATTCCATTTTGGCTTCGAGGTCTTTGAGGTGCTTGATGCGGCCGCCAATGGTTGCTTTGTTGGTGAGCATACCGCCAACCCAACGTTCGGTAACGTAAGGCATGTTGGTTTCAACAGCGGCAGCTTTAAGAATGTCCTTGGCCTGGCGCTTAGTACCGGCAAAGATAATCTGCTTGCCGTCTTGAGCGACGCGCTGCAAGAAACCTAGAGCGGTGTCGAGTTCTTCGACTGTCTTGGTTAAGTCAATGATATGACTGCCGTTACGCTTGCTGTGAATGTAAGGCGCCATTTTAGGGTGCCAACGACTGCTCTTGTGACCAAAGTGGGCACCAGCTTCTAATAGTTTTTTAATGTCTACGTCTGTAGCCATGTTTTACTCCTTCTTTCTTGATCCTTGACCTTCATTTGGGTGCCGTAGCTTGCCTTGGAGAGACTTGCTTTGGAGGATCTAATCCCAAACTGCTTTAATTTGTTACTCGGCTATTGTAACAGATGTGGAGTGATTTGCCAACTACGCTGTTTCACCTCTTGACCAAAAGCTAACAGATGTGTATAATTGCCACCTGACTATGAAAAAAGATTTACACCCTACCAATTACCGCCCGGTCGTCTTTGAGGACCTTAATAACGGTACCCGCTATTTGACCCGTTCAACCGTTGACGCCGAAGAAAGCGTGACGATTGATGGCGTTGAATACCCTTTGGTAAAGGTGCACATCAGCAGCAGCTCACACCCCTTCTTCACCGGTGAAGAGCGCATTGTTGACATCGAAGGTCGCGTCGATAAGTTTAAGGCCCGCCGCGAAGCTGCTCAGAAAGCCTTGGACGCTCGCAAAAAGGCCGCAGGCAAAGTTCGCGCCCGCAAACCAGCCGACGAAGCAGCCACTGCTGATAAATAACTACGTTAACTCATAAAACCGCCTTTTCACTTGAACTAGGCGGTTTTTGTATATACTAAAGGATAAGTATGGAAGATAAAGAAGCCAGCCTGCGCCAAGAATATCAAGAACTGCAAGCCAAGTTACAAGACCCGGCCATTTTTAGTGCGCCCGAATACCCCAAGTTGGCCCGTCGTCAGAGTCAGCTCGACAACCTACTTGAGTTATTTGATCGCCGCTCGGCCGCTCTTAAGGCCCAGGCTTCTTCTAAAGAAATGGCTCAAGGTTCCGATGCCGAACTGGCCGACATGGCCCGCGCCGAACTGGCCGAGCTCGAGGCCACTTTACTAGAAGTTAACACCGCCCTAGACGAAGCCCTCACCCCTAAAGACCCCAATGACGAACGCGACTGCATTATCGAAATTCGCGGTGCGGCCGGTGGTGACGAATCTAGTTTATTTGCCGGTGAACTATACCGGATGTACGCCCGGCTAGCTGAACGACGCGGTTATAAAATTGAGCTGCTCAACGAAAGTCCTAACGAAGTTGGTGGCTTTAAAGAAGTCGTCTTCGCGGTGCGTGGGCTGGAGGCCTACCGCACTTTTAAGTTCGAAGCTGGCGTACACCGGGTCCAACGTGTTCCAGCCACCGAAAGTCAGGGGCGGATTCATACTTCTACCGTAACCGTGGCTGTTCTGCCAGAGGCTGAAGAGTCAGATATCGAAATTAACCCTAACGACCTGCGGATTGATGTTTATCGATCTGGTGGTCATGGTGGTCAATCGGTTAACACTACCGACTCGGCCGTCCGCATTACCCACCTACCATCTGGTCTGGTGGTTTCTAACCAAGACGAAAAGTCGCAGATTAAGAACAAGGCCAAGGCCATGAGCGTACTACGGTCGCGCTTGCTACAGCTCAAGCTCGATGAAGAACAGAAAGAGCTGTCTGACGCCCGTAAAAAATTAATCGGCTCCGGTGACCGTTCCGAAAAGATTCGCACCTATAACTTCCCACAGGACCGCATCACCGACCACCGTATTAACTACAGTCGCAGTAACATACCAGTGGCGCTGAACGGTGAAATCGACGATCTAGTCGAGCACCTTCAGGCTTATGAGCGCGAACTGATCAGTCATGACGGTTAACGACTGGTTACAGCAGACCACTCAGCAACTAGATCAAGCCGGCATTGGCACGGCTCGATTAGATGCCCTGGTACTGCTAGGCGACCTATTGAATAAGAATAGTGCTCAACTATTGGCCGAGCCGACCGACCAGCTGACCAATGAACAACAAAAGAAGTTGAACGTTCTGGTTGAGCGTCGTAGCCAGCACGAACCGCTGGCCTACATCCGCCAGAAATGCGAGTTCTATGGGCGTGAGTTCATGGTGACATCGGCTGTTTTGGTGCCCCGACCGGAGTCCGAGACTATGATTGAGCTACTCTTAAAACTGCCCGCTAAATACCATAAGGCCGTGGTTGATGTCGGTACCGGCTCGGGCGCGCTAGCCATCACCGCCGCTTGCGAACTGCATGAGGTCCAGACGATTGCCACTGATATTGACCCCAGTTGCCTAAAAGTAGCCCGCCAAAACTGCCAAAAACACCAAGCCACCGTTGACCTGAAGCAAACTAATTTATTAGAGGGCGTTAAACTACCCGCTAACGCCACTATTCTGGCTAATCTTCCTTATGTGCCCGATGATCACACTGTTAACTTGGCAGCCTTGCAGGAGCCTCATCAGGCCATCTTTGGTGGCCCCGATGGCCTCGACCTTTACCGTGAGCTATTTACTCAGCTTAAAGGCCATAACGGTTACGTGCTAACCGAGTCGCTGCCCTTTCAACACGCCACGCTGGCCGAGATTGCCCAGAAACATGGCTACAAACTCCAAGACAGCGCCGACTTCATTCAGGTATTCTTGGCCTAACTTTGCGGCGCAGCGGCCAAAGTAACGCTAATATCCTGGGTTTTACCGTCGCGGATAATTGTTAAGGTTACCTTTTCGTCTACTGACAAGCGACCCAGTACGGTCGACAAACTGTTATTTTCGTCAATTGTTTTACCATTCACCTTGGTAATAATATCGCCCGGCTTGATACCGGCACTAGCGGCCGGACTACCGGCTACAACCGAGTCAGCACTATCGAGTACAAAGGCGCCGCGTTTGGTTGGCAGGTTTTTGGTGGTAGCGTAATCATCGGTAATCGATATGTAGCGCACACCCAAGTATGGTCGTTCCAGCTTACCCTTGGCCAGGACGCTCTTGATCATACTGGTCACATCATTAATTGGAATCGAGAAACCAATATTCTGGGCATCGCCGGCCACAGCCGTGTTGATGCCAATCACCTCGCCATTAATATTAACTAGTGGCCCGCCAGAGTTGCCTTGGTTGATGGCGGCGTCGGTTTGAAACAGGTCCTGCAGTTGTTCGGTAACGCCACTACCCGAGCTATCGCCAGCCTCAACATCGCGGCCATAACCCGAGATAATACCTGAGGTTACAGTGTTCTGGAACTGACCAAGCGCATTACCAATAGCAACGACTTTGTCACCCACCTGCATCTTGGATGAATCGCCCAGCTTGGCCGGTGTCAGCGTCTTACCTTGTTTGTCGTTAACCTTTAAGAACGCGATGTCTAGCGAGTCACTATCGTTGGTCCGCCCAATTACCGACACGTTAGTTAACTTAGTGCCGTCCGACAACACCACATTAACTTTGGTGGTTCCGGCTGGCACGACGTGGCGGTTAGTTACAATTACACCATCGGCGCTAACAATAAAGCCGGTGCCCGCACTTTCGGCTTCGCCAAGACTTCTACCAAAGAAACTATCTTCGGCACTAGCGGCCGCGGCGCTGGTGACATTGACCGATACCACGCTCGGTCCAACATCTTTGGCAATCTGACTTATTAGGTTACTCTCTGAAGAAATGACCTGCTTTTGAGTAGACGTGCTCAGTTCTCCGCCATTGCGATTTTGAATCCAGCTACCGGTATAACCGGCTGCCAGGCTAGCCAGTAAAAATACACCGGCACCTAATAAGCCAAGGCCGCGCCGCGATGGTCGCCAACTACGTTTTTTTGCAACTGTTTCTTCGTTCACTACGCACCCCTCTTTACCCTAGTTTGTTTTAGACAGTTTTATCACCCCAGTCTGAGAAAACAATGAGTATCACGACAATTGCCAACATAATAAACAGTATCTGCCGCTGGAAAAATGTCGACAGCCGGTCGGTTTCGTGTAGATAGTACAGGGTAGCCAAACCAAAACCAATTACCGATATCAATAAGGTTGGTTGGGCGATTGGACCATAGAATAGTAGCCAGTGGCTCAATATCCAAACCAAGGCGGCACCAAAATAGCCCCACAGGTAAGAGAAGAAGCGGGTTTGCGGCTCGTCAAAACTGGCCAAAAAGTGCCTTGCCGCCAGGTAGCAGATTGCCCAGCTGGCAACAATTAGACCAAGGGCATTCATGTCGCCATAGCGCAAGAATAAAGCTGTTAGACCAACGAACTGCCCAATTAAAGCCTGAGCCGATACCGATATAACCTGCGATCCCGGCTTAATAAACAGTAACCAGACGGCATAGACAGCCGCCCAGATAAGCTGGAACAGCTGAGAGTCGGCTTGAATCATAAACACCAACAGCGAAACTCCGACAATAATATCGATGGCGTTGGCACGGATGTTGGCTGGCCAGTGGCGCGGCTTGACTGCCCACATGCGCCATTTACTAAGCAAAATAAGCAATAAGGCAAGCTGGGCAAAATGGATGCGGACCAGCACATAAACCAAAATCGGCAGTAGTAACGTCAACAATAGATGGAGGGCGTGCGCCACACCATTTTTGGGACGAATTTTCTTGAACCGTTTAGTCGGCAGCTTTGCCATAAGATCTATTTACTCCGTTTGCTGCCCTAATACTATCACAAAATCAGCCGTACCGGGGTTAATGCCTTCCGGTAGCTTGGTGGTAGCATTGACGCCTAGGCGCTTCTGTAAATAGTGTTTGGTGTACTTCTTTTTGCCATCGCGCAGATCAATTAACTGAGTTTTGGTGTAGTCCTTAGTAGGCGCATCGGCAACTTCACCAACATTATAGCCATACGATTTCAGCAGGTTGGCTTTAGTTGTTGCCAAGCCAGCCTTATTGGTGCCGTTAAACACCAGGATGGCAGCGTTTTCGTCCTTAATGTAGCTGTCTTTTAAGGTGTTGCGGATGTAGCTTTGAATTGCTGCATAATCACCAATACCGGCCTTGGGCACAACCACCGATTGGCCAGCCACCATATCGGTGGTAATAAAGTCGTTAGGTGGATCGGCTAGGCCAACCGAGACCACCTTGTTAGAAGGAATCTGTTTAGCAATGTTATACAGCTTCATGACTTCACCACTACCAAAGTTTGTCTCGACGTGATCACCAAAAGCGTCCAACAACTGTGACACTTTTACTGGGTTACCAAATGTCCCCAAACTTAGCACTTTATCTTTTAGGGCCACTAACATTTCACGCTGGCGTTCGGCACGGTCAAAGTCACCGCGGGCACTGCCATGACGCGAACGTACGTACAGCAAGGCTTTATTACCGTTAAACTTCTGCTGGCCAACGGCCGCTATTAGCGGGTTCCAGTTGTTTTCCCAGGCTACCGATGGGTCGTACAGCTGGTTTTTAACATTGATATCAACTCCGCCCACGGTATCGATCGATTTGCGGAAAGCTTCGAAGTCGACCATCACATGGTAGTGAATTGGGATCCCAAGGGTGTCTTCGACAGTCTTTTCGATGGCGGCCTGACCGGCTTTTTCGGCCTCTTGGGCTTGGTTAGGGATTTTTTTACCATCCTGCACCTTGTACTTGGCGTTGGCGTAAACAGCGTTAATCTTGGTGTAACTGGCCCCGGCTGGCTTGACCCACATATCACGCGGGATACTAACCAGGCCAGCTTCTTTGCTAATTGGGTCGATACTGGCGACCAATAGAGTATCGGTTAGATCGGGTCCTTCGTGACCATCGCCGCCCCGACCCAATAGCAAAATGTTAATCCGGCCATCGCCCTCTACCTTAAGCTGTGACGGGTCGACGTTTTCCTGCAAAGCAACGGCCGAACCGCCACCCTGTAGCACCTTGCGCGACTTCATGTAGGCTTTAGCCCCCACAAAGCCACCACCGACCAGCACTAGCACCATCAACGCCAGACTGGTACGTTTGGCCAGGGTTCGCCACTTGTGCTGACTGCGGCGGGCTTTTCGGTCGGCTTTACTACGCCGGTGTAGTCCGCGCTTCTTCTTTTGAACTGGTTCCTCGGCCAACTGCTTGTCGACCGCCTTTTTAAACGGCGTGGCCGATGGTAATGTGGGCTGCGCGCTAGCCTTAAAGCCATCGGTTTGCTTAAAGTTTCCCAGTTGTGGGCGGCGTTCTGGCTGCTGACGGCGCGTGACAGTCGGAACTGGTTTACGGTGAAAATCACCAACACCACCAGATGGCCGCGGTGAGCGCAGCATACCGTCTATAGCAAAGCCGCGTTTGGAACGTTTGGGTCGTCTAAAATTATCCATAGCAAGTGGTCTTAAGTATAACGATTATAGTGCTCCGCGTAAACCTATACATAAGCCTAATAATAGGAGTGGTCGGACGAATACGGTATAGTAAGACCACACGATTATGGAACATAGCACTCCCCATCCTCATCACAACCAGCCGGCTCCAGCGCCCAAAGACAACAAGGAAGGTCTTAAGAGTATCCTGACAACACTCGGGTTACTAATTCTGGCACCCCTGTTAGCGATCTTTCTCACCAGTTTTATCTTTCAGTCTTACGAAGTTGACGGTCCTAGCATGGAAACAACTTTGTATAACCAAGATCGCCTGGTTGTCGTAAAGCTACAACGAACTTGGTCACGACTGACCGGCAACGACTACATACCTAACCGAGGCGACGTCATAATCTTTAACCAACCCAACAGTTCTTTAGAAGGCACCTCGAAGCGCCAACTTATTAAGCGAGTCGTCGCTCTGCCCGGCGAGCGAGTTGTCATAACCAACGGCTACGTAACGGTTTATAACGAAGAGAATCCGAATGGCTTTTCGCCCGATAAAACCCTGCCTTACGGCAAAGTCATCAACCAAACCGAAGGTGAAGTTGATATGACCGTTCCCGCTAATGAGGTCTTTGTACTCGGCGACAACCGCGGCAACTCGCTTGATTCCCGCTATTTTGGCACCCTGCCAGCTAGCGATATCGTTGGTAAGCTTGGTTTACGGGTCTACCCGTTTAATCAGACGAAAGTTTTTTAACTAGTTCATCGAGCTCTTTGTTAGAAGTAAAAGCGATTTCGAGCTTGCCGCCCTTAGCGGTTCGCCTAATCGACACCGGTGCGCCAATCCGTTGGCTTAGTTTTTGGGTAGCGGGGGTGGTGGTGGCCAATTGCTGCTTGGCAGATTCACTCTGGGCACCCTTGCGCGTCGCCACCACAAACTGTTCGGCCTGGCGAACGGTCCACTTGTTAGCGATAATCAGCTTTAGGAGCTCGGCTTGTTTGTCGGGCTTGTCTTTTAGAGCCAGTACGGCCCGGGCATGCCCTTCGCTAATAACTCCATCGCGCAGAGCGGTTTGGGCATCTTCTGGCAAATTAAGCAGACGAACAATGTTACCCACCGTCGGCACGGCTTTGCCGAGGCGTTTGGCAACGGTTTCGAGGCTTAGGTTGAACTGATTAACCAGTCGATAGATAGACAGGGCTTGATCGAGGGGCGACAAATCTTCGCGCTGGACATTTTCCACCAAGGCTAACTCTAATTCTTCGAGTTCTTCCA
This sequence comes from Patescibacteria group bacterium, assembly GCA_030916945.1. Lineage (GTDB taxonomy): Bacteria > Patescibacteriota > Saccharimonadia > Saccharimonadales > JAUPVS01 > JAUPVS01. Next base: position 5,350 of record JAUPVS010000001.1, on the reverse strand, counting down.
TGCTACGCACAATCGCCGGAACATGAGTCATCCCAGCTAGTTGGGCGGCGCGCCACCGTCTTTCGCCGGCCACAATGTAATAGGTCGTGCCGTCAACTCGCACAATCAAGGGCTGAAGAATACCGTGCTGCTTAATTGATGAGGCTAGTTCTTTAAGCTGGGTTTCGTTAAATTCGCTACGGGGCTGTTGTTTGCCCGGCTTAATATCGCTAATGAGTAATTTTTGTATTCGATTTTGCTCGTCCGTTAACAGTGAGCTATCGAAGTTATCGGGAATGAGCGTGCTGAATCCCCTGCCCAATCCACTGGTTTTTTTAGTTGCCACGTTCCACTACCTCCTTGGCTAATTGCTTGTAGGCGCGGGCGCCTTTTGACCACTTATCATGTTGCATAATTGACTGACCGTAGCTGGGAGCTTCGGCCAAGCGAACATTACGCGGAATGACCGTTTTAAACAACTTATCGGCAAAGTGCTTCTGAAGTTCCTTTAGTACCTGGTCCGATAAACTGGTTCGACTGTCGTACATGGTTACCACCACACCCATAATTTCGAGTTGCGGGTTAAGACCGCCTTTTACCTGTTGAAATACCTGCAGTAATTGACCTAAGCCCTCGAGCGCATAATATTCGGCCTGAACCGGAATTATAATACTATCAGCCGCCGTTAAGGCGTTGATGGTCAGCAAACTTAAAGCTGGCGGGCAATCAATTAAGACATAATCATAGGCGGCTTTGTCTAAGGCGGCTTTGAGAGCCTGTTCTCGGTTAGGCTTGTTGACCAACTCAACTTCAACGGCTGCCAGGTTGGCATTGGTGGGCACAATAAAGATGCCGCTGTCGTGGACTGGTTTTATAGCGTCGGCCAGCTGGATCTGCCCTAGTAGTAGCTCATAAGTACCACTGTCGACGGTGGTTTTGTCGATACCAAGACCACTGGTGGCGTTACCCTGTGGATCAAGATCAACCAGCAAAACCGATTTACCCAGCTTCTGTAAATAAGCGGCCAGGTTAATCGCGGTGGTGGTTTTACCAACTCCGCCCTTTTGATTCAGAATTGCAATGGTTTGCGACATGGCTATATGTGTTTTCCCTCTACCTATCTAAGCATTAGCTTACCATCTTATCTGATTAGCGGCAACGGTCGGCCTAGTTTTTACCAGTATTGTGCGACATAAGAAAAGACTCACCTGGGTGAGTCTTGGTAACTATTAAAAAGTTCTTAACTATTGGCTGTTAAGCAATTTTGGTAATCTTGAGAATGGTGTGGTGTTGGCGATGACCATGAACTTTGTGGACCCGCTTCTTTGGCTTGTAACGGATAGCGGTAACTTTGTCGCCAGCTACGTCTTCGTTAACAACCTCGGCTGTGACCTTGGCACCAGCAACTGTTGGCGCACCAACCGTTGTCTTGTCACCATCGATAACTAGTAGAGCGTCAAAGCTAACCGATTTTTTGTCGGCATGCAATAACTCAACCTCTAGGGTTTCACCTTCGGTTACGATATATTGTTTGCCACCAGTGGCGATAATTGCTTTTTTCATAAAGATACCAAGTGATTCTAACAGATTGGCAGCCCTTGGTCAACACCCGTTCTGTTAATACTTTTTAGTATTTAGGTATTCGAGTTTAGGATTTCTGTAGGCTGATCGTCAGCTTGGCGCCTTCGACTTTGGTTTCGGAAGTGTGCTTGAGCACTTTGTCGGATAACTTGGTGGTAAGCGTTTCGGCCATAATCTCATCACTGTGGGTCTTCAGGGCTTTTTGCAAGTCTTCATCAGAAGCAGACAGACGTAATTCAATCCGGTCGTCGACCTGTAAGTCGGCCTGTTTACGGGCATTTTGAACCTGGCGAATAACTTCGCGCATTAAGCCTTCTTGCTTTAGAGCTGGGGTGAGCTTGGTGTCAATCGCCACTGCCTTGCCCCACTTTACTTCTTTGGCATTCAATTCTTCGAGCACGATTTCTTTATAAAGCTCCGGGAACTCGGGCGTAGTGATTGAGGCAATTGGCTGGCGAACCTTCAGTTGTGCCTTGGCTCGCAATGACAAACCTTCGGTGATGTAGTCGCGCACGGCATCCATTTCTTGCTCAACTTCTGTGTTCACTAACCGGGTCTGGTAAGTTGGAAAGTCTTCCAAATGGACCGATTCCTTCCCTGTTAAGGTTTGATAAATGTCTTCGGACATGAAGGGCGTGAATGGCGCCATCAGCTTGCTTAGTTCGGTTAAAACGAAGTATAGGGTGTGGTAGGCTTGGTCTTTGTCGGTGTCGTTTTCGCTCTTCCAGAAACGCTTGCGGCTGCGACGGATGTACCAGTTGCTAAGCCCATCCAAGAATTCCATAATTGGGCGAGTGGCCCGCATTAAATCGTAGCCGTTCATATTTTCTGACACATCCTTAATAAGTGTCTGAAACTTGCTAAGAATCCACTGGTCCAATGGGTGTTCGGGGTTTAAGGTGTCTTGATCGGGCTGCCAACCATCAACCGAGGCATACATTAAGAAAAAGTCGAGCACGTTGTACATCATGGTTAGCTTGCGTTCCATGGTAACGACGTCTTTGTCGGCCAGGTTCATATCTTCGCCCGCTACAACTGGTGAGGTTAGCAAAGCGTAACGGAAGGCATCGGCACTAACCTTGTCCATTAATTCCAGTGGATCGGTGTAATTCTTGAGTTTCTTGGCCATTTTACGGCCATCGGCAGCGTTAATAAAGCCAGTACAGATTAGATTCTTGAACGGCGAGGTGCCGAACAAACCGACGTTAACAGCCGTTAGCGAGTAGAACCAACCACGGGTTTGGTCGATGGCTTCGACAATAAAGTCGGCTGGGTAGCTATTTTCGAACTTTTGTTTGTTTTGGAATGGATAGTGGAACTGGGCGAACGGCATGGAACCGCTTTCGAACCAGCAATCCAAAACTTTGCCAATGTGCTTGAGCATGACGCCATCAACTTCGAACTCAACATTCATGACTTTAGGCAGATGGTAGTCGTCGAGTTTTTTGCCTGTTAATTCTTCAAATTCTTGGTATGAGCCAATGACTTTGACAATCTTTGTGCCATCGGGGCGCATGCCTTCCCAAACAGGGATAGGCGTAGCCCAGTAACGATCGCGCGATAAGTTCCAGTCAGGCGCGGAGTCGATAATGTTAGCAAAACGACCTTCTTTAAGCGTTTTTGGCACCCAATTTGTTTGGGCGCTGGCTTGCAACATTTCCTGTTTTTGGCCCTGGATATCCATAAACCAGCTGGGGTGAGCCCGGTACATCAGCTTGCCGCCACAACGGTGACAATGCGGATATTCGTGCTTGATGTACTCGACCTTAAAGGCCGCGCCCTCGGCCACTAATGTCTTAGCAATCTCTTTGTTAACATCCCAGATATTCTGTTCCTGCCAGCGACCTTCGGTGTAATTGCCGTTTTCGTCGACAATTGAAACGACCGGAATATTGTGTTGTTTGCAGAGCTCATAGTCTTCTTCACCATAAGCCGGTGCTTCGTGAACGATGCCGGTACCATCTTCGGCCGTGACAAAGTCGGCCGCCAAAATTACGTGAGCCTCGGGCCCACGGTTTTCGAACAATGGATGGTACTTGCGGCCGACTAACTCGCTACCCTTGATGGTTTTGAGTACTTTGTAGTTCAGGGGCTGATGTTTCTCGTCGGTAAAGACTTTTTCGGCAGCCTGTTTGGCGACATAGACCTTTTTGCCCTCGTATTCCACCAAGTCGTAAGTAAGCTTAGGGTTGACGGCAACGGCAACGTTAGCCGGCAAAGTCCATGGCGTGGTTGTCCAAACTAGAACCGATTCGTCGCTGTATTCGAGTTTAAAGTAAACGTAAACACTGGGGTCGGTGTCCATTTGGTAGCTGTTTTCCATGGCGACTTCGGACTTACTGATTGGGGTGGCGTCTTTAGTGCAGTAGATAAGAATCTTCTCGCCATCGTAGATTTTTCCCTTTTCATACAAAGTCTTAAAGGCCCACCAAACTGATTCCATATATTCGGGGTCCATGGTTTTGTATGCACCCTTGAATTCGACCCAACGACCAACTCGTTCAATGGTGTCTTCCCACTCGGTGCCAGTTTTAACCATAGCCGTACGGCAGGCGTTAACATAGTCTTCGATTGAAATCTTGGTGCCGATTTCTTTCTTATTATTAATGCCCAGTTGTTTTTCGACAAAAACCTCGGCTGGCAAGCCGTGACAATCCCAACCCCACCGACGTTCGACACGCTTGCCTTGCATGGTTTGATAACGGGCTACAGTATCTTTAACAGAAGAGATCAGCAAATGTCCATGATGCGGCGTACCAGTTAGAAACGGTGGACCGTCATAAAATACAAAGGCATCCTTGGCCGGCCGGTTGCTGATCGATTTTTCGAAGGTATTATCTTTAGCCCAGCCAGCCAGGACTCGTTTTTCGATGTCGGAATGTTTTTGCTTGTCGCGAGGCTTGAACTTCATGTTACTCCTTATATATAGAAAAAATCACTTCTTACCGGTTATCAGAATCCGTTTTGCCGGATGGTTCCATCTGATTTCCAAAAGAAATGATTCTTTTAGCACTTAATTACTGCTATAACGGGCAAGTTGCCGTCGGAGTCTACTAGGCCCTTGCAGGCGGTTCTTTCCGCTCCCTTCCCGCTTTCCGGGATTGCAGTTGATGGCTGCTCAAAGGGATTTACCAAATTGTCACTCTGTTATTATAGCTCAAATCAGCCTAGGTCACAAGGTAGGCGGCCAGCTCGTCCATAAGCGGTAAGCTCTCGCCCTGCCATTCCTTATGAAGCTGACCGTTACCGTCCACCACCATCAACGCCGGGTAGCGGACAATATCATATAAAGAAGCGGTGGCAGCACCGTCGCGGGTTTCTAAACTAAGCAGCTCTATCTCTTTACTATTGCGCCGCGAAAAATCGTGAGCATAATCTTCTAAAACCCGGGCTTGCTCGGAGTGCGGATGGTACAAAATCACAGCCTTCATCCCTCTTATGTTAACACTTTGGAGCCTGGCTGCCAAAAGCTTAACTTTTAATGAACTGTTAATTGTTTTTGCGCGTGAATAGGCGATTTGGGTATGCTATTGATATGGCCGATTCACAGCAAAACATCATTCAGCTATTAGAGGCTATTCTAATCCGCTTAGAAGCCCTCACCCCTGTGCCTGGTGATGTTCGCCAAGTTCAAACCGCCCTAACTGATGCCAAAGACGATATTCGTATCATGCGCGCTGTCGTTACCGATCACAGCTACGAGCTAAAGGCCTACGGCGAACGCCTGCGTGACCTCGAAATTAGCTATTAGTTACTGAATAACCTGATAACTAAACGAGATCGGAAGAGC
>JAUPVS010000012.1 GCA_030916945.1 Patescibacteria group bacterium | reverse complement strand
CGCAGCCAAATCGAAGAACCGACGTCTTTCGCCAACAAAAGAAAAACGACTCTCAAACGAGAATCGTTTTTCTTTGGTCGGGGTGAAAGGACTCGAACCTTCGACCTCACGGTCCCAAACCGCGCGCGCTAGCCAACTGCGCCACACCCCGAGGTGTTTAACGGAGAAGATTATAACTGACTCCAGAGGAAATTGCTAGGGTAACTATAGCCTGGGACGAATAAATATGGCATAATTAACGGTAGTATGAAGTATGTGTCGATTTTCTTTACAATCCTGTTGATCTGGGTGGCGGTCATCTTAATGGCAATTACCCGTAACAACTCCACGGAAATCTTCCAGCTTTTCTTGGCCGCCATTGGTTCTACGGTGGTGTTGTTCTTGATCGGTTTCACCAGAAAGTAGTCCATGAAGCAACAGTCGATCGCAGCCATTAAACGGTATCGCACCAGACGACTGGCTAGCCTGGCAACCCGTTGTTACTACCTACATAAACGCGGTAAAGACGAACAAATGGCCACCTTACTGTGCGACGAATTGGTTGATTTAGGTGGTGTCTATATTAAGTTTCTACAGGGTGTATTGCTGCGCAGTAAGTTCTTGCGTAAATGGCAGAACCCCGATCGCCTAAAAATCTTCGAGAATCTAGAAAGTGAACCACTCGACATCGTTGAGGTATTGCGCCACGAACTTAAACCGGCTCAGCTAGAACAAATAACCATGGTCCAGCCTCAACCGTTTGCGGCCGGCAGCTTTGGGCAGGTCTATTATGCCCAGCTCCACAACGGCCAGCCAGTAATTATCAAAATCCTCCGGCCGATGGTGCGTGAATTACTTCGTTACGACCTCCGTTTGCTTTCGACTTTTAGCAAGAGCTTCTTTACCAAACTATATAAAAATATGAATCTGCAAGTCGATGAGGCTCTCAAGGAATTCCGTGAAGCCACCTTGCGCGAGACCGATTACAAACACGAAGCTGCCTTTGCTCGCGAGATGTACGAGGCCTACAAAGATAACGAAAAATTGGTCGTCCCACAGACCTACTTGGAACTCTGCACCGACAACATGATTGTGCAAGACTTTGTACCCGGTATTTCGGTAGCCCAGGTCATTAAGCTTAAGGAACAGGGTGTTGATCCAGTAACCTACGTTAACGAAACTTTGGGTTCCGACTTAGATAAACAACTTAGCACCCTGGGCTACGAGTCGATTATGGGTATCTTCCACTTGTCTCGAATCCAAGGCGATCCACACCCCGGAAACGTTCGACTACTCGACAACGACCGGGTTGGCTTAATTGACTTTGGTATTAGTGCCAATTCCCCACCCGAAAAGGCCGCCTTTTTTGGCATGTTACAGTCCTACGACCGACTTTTCAAGGGCTCCCAAACCGCCGTTGGGTTATTCGAGCAAGGCTTGCGCTTCTTTGTTAGCGACTTATACCGAGCGCTTAAAAAACTAGCGTCAATTTACGGCAAGGGTGACGACAAGGACTACCTAAGTGAGGTTAGCGGCATTGCTGCCAAAGCCTTTGCCGAAGTCACTGGCAGCGATATTATCGAGGCTAATTTTTCGCAAGACAACACCGCGATGTCGGTTATCAACAAACTTGTCAACAAGGGGAACCGATTTGGCTTAGTAATGAGACTCGAGGCTAGCGACATTTTGCGTGCAGTTCAGACCTACACGTCATTAGTCGGTAGCTTGGGTCGCTACCAGCAAGTTGTACCACCAATCATGGATCGGGTTGTGATTGACGTCCAGAAGCTTTACCCAGAAGCCATATCTGACAGCGATGACCAAATTTCGGTTGATGACGCGATTGATATAATTATGAATTGGCTGGAGCGCGTGGCCGAGCGTGACCCAGCCCTATTTCGTCAGTTAATGAGTAAAATTAAGATGGGCGGCCAAAAGGTTGTGCCCAAAGTAAAGAAAGAAGGACCAGCCCATGCTTAAGGAATTCATCTTATTCATCAAATACCCTTACACAGCCGGCGTTATTGCCACTGTCTGGCTCGGTAGTGCCGTTCTAATGGCCATTAACCACGACTTGCCAATAGTAGCCATGGTTATCATTAACATGGCCGTCAGCGTCGTTATCGCCGCCGTTGGCTTTACTGGCAGCAAAGAAGTTTAAACTTCAGTGATCTTTTGGACCGGAGTAACGCTCAGCGCCAAGCCGGTACCAGTATCAACCTCGACAATTAAGCCATTCAACTGAAACGGTCCTTTGGTTTCTAGCTCATTGCGAGTCCGCAAACCATCGCGCCAGCGCGGTATAACCGATTCTAGCGATATTCCTAAGCTGCCATGGAGCACACCACACATACCAACATCGCTCTGATGGGCTGTTCCTTTAGGCAGGATCATGGCATCGGCAGTTGGCACGTGCCAGTGATCACCCACGACAATGCTGGCCCGACCGTCTAAGTAGTAGCCAATTATAACTTTCTCACTACTAAAGTCCCCATGAAAGTTAACAATGGTGGCGATTTTTTTGTGATCGGCCGTCTCTTCTAATATTTGGTCGATAACTTTTAAAGGGTTGTCGGTTGGTTTGTCGGCGTCCTTGCCGACAATCGTACCAAGCAAGCTAACCAGCAAGATGTCGCCCTGGGCTGTGTTTAAGAACTTGTAACGTTGCCCCGGTGTGCCTGACGGATAGTTGGCTGGTCGCACTACCGGCTGCTGCGGATCATTGAGATGATCAAATATGTCATCGTTGTGCAGCGTCCAGTTACCACCCGTAAAACCATCGACACCTGAGCTACGCAGTTTTTCGTAGTCAGCTTTGTTCAATCCTTTGCCATCAGTGACATTTTCGGCTTGGGCCACCACTACATCAACCGAATGCTCGCGTTTAATGCCTGGCAGTAATTTCTCAATCGTTTCTATACCTGGCTGGCCCATAATATCGCCGAGGTAAAGTATCTTCATGAAGCTATTATATCTCCAAGCCGTTTTGTTGCTTAAGAATTTGTTTGACGTCAGCAATGACTTGCTCAGGTGAGACCGCCTGAATAACATGAATGCCCTTGCGGCGAGCTGGTTTAAGAAAGCGTTCTTGGTCGTCGATAAATACAACTTCCTCAGCTTTGCAGTCGAGCTTTTTTAAAGCCAGTTCGTAAATGGCGTCATCGGGTTTAGACAGGCCCTCTTCGAAAGAAAGTATTACTGGGTCAAAGTTATCGTAATGACCGCCAGCCCGCAATAAGTCGGCGCTGGTTTTGTACATGTTCGAAAGAATGGCAGTCTTGAGTCCAGCTTTACGGATTTTTTCGGCCAAACTGTAGACTTCGGGGTGTGCCTCCAAAATACCGGAAGCTTTTAAAAAATCGGTCGAAAGAATAGTACGGCCTTGGCGACGACTTAATTCAGCAAAGAATTCGTCGGTACTTAGCTCGCCACTCCACAAGCCCTCGCGCAAATCTTCAATTCCTAAGTTGTCCGGGCTAACACCCAGCATCCGAGCCAAACTACCCTTAAAGTTTTTTCCGCCGGGCGAAAGGACGCCCCCGTAGTCAAACAAAACTGCCTTAATCATGGCTACTTAGCGAACTCGACAGCGCGAGTTTCGCGGATTACGTTTACCTTAATCGTACCTGGATACTGCATGCTAGCTTCGATCTTGGTGGCAATATCACGGGCTAGCTTAATTGCACTTAGGTCATCGATGTCTTTAGGTCGCACGAAGACCCGAACTTCACGTCCAGCGCTAATCGCATAGGACTTCTCGATGCCCTTAAAGCTGTTAGCCACGTTCTCAAGATCCTTCATTCGTTCTACAAAGTTTTCGGCACTAATGTTACGGGCACCGGGTCTTGAGGCACTGACGGCGTCAACCACGCGCACAATCAAGGCCTCGGTGGTAGTAGCCTCAACATCATCATGATGCTGTTCGGCGGCCAAGGCGACAGCCTCTGGTGCACCATATTTGCGTAACATCTCGCCACTAATGTGGTGGTGCTTACCTTCCATCTTGTGCGTCATAGCCTTACCAAGGTCATGCACCAGTGCGGCATACTTGGTAGTCTTAACGTCGGCGTTGAGCTCTTCGGCAATTATTCCGGCCATGTGAGCCATCTCGGTACTGTGATTAAGAACGTTCTGACCATAGCTGGTACGGAATTTAAGCTCCCCCAGTAGTTCCAGAATTTCGCGCGGGATACCGATCACACCAACTTCACGAGCGGCATCTTCGCCAGCCCGGACAACATCTTTATGAACGTTCTTTTGAGCTTTTTCGACAACTTCTTCAATGCGGCCCGGATGAACACGACCGTCTTTTAAGAGCATCTCTAGGGCTTGGCGAGCAACTTCGCGGCGAACCGGATCAAAACTACTCAACACAACATAACCCGGAGTGTCATCAACCATGATGTCAACGCCAGTGGCCCGTTGTAGAGCTTGAATGTTTCGCCCTTCCTTACCAATAATGCGGCCCTTCATTTCTTCGTCTTCTAGCTTCAGGCTAGTAATAGTCCGCTCGGCAGTGACCTCGCTAGCCATGCGCTCCATGGCCTGAGCAATAATGCTTCCGGCTTGTTCTTCGGCATCAACCTGGGCTTCTTTCTGCATTTTTGAAATCAAGCCAATCAGGTCGCCCTTGATATCACGCTCGGTCATTTGCATCAGCTTTTCGGCAGCTTCGGTCTTAGTCAGCTTGGCGATCTTTTCGAGCTTTTCCTGTTGCTTAACGCGGACCGCCCGAATCTCGTTTTTGAGCTCTTCGGCTTCGTCTTCGGCCTTGCGCAAGTTTTCGTTACGCTTGTCTAAGGCATCGAGTTTCTTGTCTAAAGCTTCTTCGCGATCCAACAGGCGTTGTTCAATTTGCTTAATCTCACGGCGGCGGGTTTGCTCGTCTTTGCGAGCTTCTTCGGCCACTGCCGCAGCTTCTTCGCGAGCTTTAGCTAATTCTTTGTTAGCCTCTTTCTTGGCTTGAGCCAACTCCTTAGAAGCGGCTTCTTTACTTGCGCCCACTCTTTTTTGCGTCACAGCAGTGCTGGCACCAAAGCCTGCGGCTAATCCAGCCACAGCCAATACGATGGTAATTGGATCCATGGTTTATCCTTTCTGATATGTGTTTGCAGATCAACGCCTTGTATCTTGGGCCGGCGATCACTATCACTTCTTTAGCACGGCTTCTCGAACGCGGAAATCTGAAAATTCAATTAAAAATTACTTGAGGTACGGATTTTGTTCCCAAAACTCTTAAAATCCTAAGCCTACTATACCCCCCACCAACGTGTTTGTCTATTTGCGGGGCTTTGTTATATGGATTTCGCCGCCATACTCTGGCAGGGCACTTTTCTCGTTCTCGCCGGTCGCCAGTCTAGCGACGCCTTCTTCTTGCCAGTCGCTTCCGGCCGCTCCCACCACAGGGATGCCTAAGCCATATGCCAGGGCATTGCCGACACTCATGCCAATTCTTAAGCCGGTAAAACTGCCCGGTCCTTTGTAGCAAACAATGCCGTCTAGGTCTTTCAGAGTTCTATGATTGGCCTTGAGTAGTTCGGCGATCTTGCTATGTAATGTCTCGGCCAATTGACGATGAGCCTCCCAGGTCAGTTCAACTTTGGGCTCGCCTTCAACCAGCAGCGCTACTTCGGCTTTTGGCTGGTCAGTTTTAATACTTAGGAAAATCATGCCTCGGGTAACCCTTCCATTAGATAAGAAAGTTCGTCGGCACACTTTATATTGAGTTCGCGACCATCCTCTTGGGTTTGTCTAAAATTAATTGTTAAGCGTTTAGCTGGCAACACATGTTTAACAACATCAGCCCACTCAACCACCACCACACATTTTTTGTCGGTCAGCACATCGGCAAGTTCGTGCTCGATCAGTCCGGCCTGAGGCAGGCGGTAAAAGTCAAAATGATGCATCTCTTTATTGCCACTTTTGTAGACCTTACTAATCGTAAAAGTCGGGCTAGCGACACGGTCGGTACTACCAAAACCCTTAGCCAGTCCACGCGTAAAGGTTGTTTTGCCACCACCTAAATCGCTGACCAGCTCAATAACTTCGCCGCCGTGTAAATTACCACCGATTATTTCGGCAATTTTTTCAGTCTGGCTGGCATCGGCTGTTTTGATAACTTTCATGCCCATTCATGGTAGCGTGATTTAGCAACTGCCGGCAAGCTTATGCGTTATAATAGGGTAACTATGTTGCAGTTGAGTAAAACTTTGATGGATCGGCCTGTTATGAGCCTTCGTACCGGCGGCAGGGTAGCGACAGCCACTGCGCCAATTATTAATCCCAATAACCTGAAAATTGAAGGCTGGTACTGTCACGATCACTTCAGCAAGAACACTCTAGTGCTTTTAAGCCAGGATGTCCGCGACATAATTGGCCAAGGGCTGGTAATTAACGACCACGAAAACTTAAGTGAAATAGAAGACCTGGTTAGACTAAAAGACGTCTTGGACTTAAACTTCGAACTACTTGGTAAGCCAGTAGTGACGATTAACAAGAAGCGTTATGGCAAGGTTAGTGACTTTGCGGTTGAAACCGAAACCTTTTACATTCAAAAAATTTATGTCAGCCAATCTATAATGCGCAGTCTTAATGGTGGTAACCTCGGTGTCGATAGAAGTCAGATCGTTGAAATTACGCATCATAAGATAGTCATTCAAGACCCGCTTAAGCCGGTTAAAGCCTCGGCCTCAACCGCTCCAGCCGTTGGCTAATCTTCCGTCGTTGACTGCAAGGCATCTTTGATATCACCGTAGTTATAGCCCTGCCTTAGCAGGTAGGCGATAAGTTTTTGCGGGTCTTGATAACGACTCTGGCTGCGCTTCTTTTCAATAACCTCCTTTAATGATGCAGTCTCATCCCCCTCATCTTCGGTCAGGGCGGCTTCGATCACTTCTTTGCTAACATGTTTCTGGATAAGCTCCTGACGCAATCGGCGCAGGGAAGTGGGCTTTAGTAAACGCCGATTAGTAATCCAAGCCTGGGCAAACTTAGCATCATCAATATAATCATAGTCACTTAACTTGTTAAGTATAGTATCGATGGTGGGGGAGTCGTATTCTTTGCGCTTTAAATAATCCCTTACCTCCCATTCACTACGAGGACGTCTGGCCAAATAATCAAGTGACCGCATGAAAGCCTTGTCCAACACGGCCGTCTGTTGCAGCTCTTCTAGCTCTTCCGCATTATAGTCACGACCAATTCTGATGCACGACTTCATCAACTCGGTTTCACTCAGACTAAATGAATATTTATCGTCAACATAAATCGAGTAACGAGTCTTGCGTTTTACCTGTTGCTTGATGTCGGTGATTCGCATCGCTGCGGTGGCCTTGGCTTAGGCAGACTTCTTGGCCGATGCTTCGCGCACCTGCTTGGCTATCTTGTCGAGTACTTTAGGATTGGCCTCTAGGTACTTTTTAGCAGCCTCCCGGCCTTGGGCAATCTTCTCGCCGTTATAGGCAAACCAGGCACCACTCTTTTCAACAATATTGTCCTCTACGGCTAAGTCTAGAGTGTCGCCACTAACACTAATACCTTGGTTGTACATGATATCGAATTCGGCTTGGCGGAAAGGCGGGGCAATCTTGTTTTTAACGACCTTAACGCGCACACGTCCACCAACAATCTCTTCACCTTGTTTAATTTGACTGATGCGGCGAATATCCATACGAACACTGGCGTAAAACTTGAGAGCGTTACCGCCAGTTGTGGTTTCTGGATTACCAAACATAACACCGATCTTCATACGTATCTGGTTAATAAATATGACTGTTACGTTAGATTTATTAATGACACTCGTCAACTTACGCAATGCCTGACTCATAAGTCGGGCTTGTAAGCCCATGTGTGAGTCACCCATGTCGCCTTCGATTTCGGCGCGCGGCACAAGCGCCGCCACCGAGTCGATCACGATAAGATCAACCGCATTGCTGCGTACTAGGGTTTCAACGATCTCCAACGCCTGCTCACCACTGTCTGGTTGTGACAGCAACAGGTTAGCCGTGTCCACGCCAATACGCTTGGCGTAAGCCGGGTCAAGCGCGTGTTCAGCATCAATAAATGCGGCTGTGCCACCAAGCTTTTGGACTTCGGCGATGGCATGCAATGTCATAGTTGTCTTACCACTTGATTCCGGGCCATATATTTCGACAACACGCCCTTTTGGTATGCCTCCACCGAGAGCTAGGTCTAACGACAAGCTACCCGAGGGCGTACATTCCACATGGGTAGCATGAGCCTCGCCCAACTTCATAATCGCACCTTTACCAAATTGCTTTTCGATTGTTTCGACGGCGAGGCCTAAGGCTTTGGATTTGCCTTGACTGGCTGTATTGTCGGGTTTTTCTGAATTAGCTTTAACGGCCATGACTACCTCCACTTATGTTAGTGGGTAGTATTATAGCCTCCGCTCTATGCGCTGACAATGAGCCACAATAACCACCCCTGTTACAATTACTAACTTCTAATTAACTTTTAATAATAGTCTTATTGGGAAGCAAGCATAACAAATATGCTACAATAACGCCTAGGAATACATGTGTTGAATGACTAAGAAAAAACTCCTCGTCAGCAAGTCAAATCAGGAAGGGTTCACCGTACCCGAACTGCTTCTTATGGTTTTGATCATTATTATCCTGTCCGGGCTTGTTCTAACAAACTATCAGGCTCAGCGCGCTAAGCAAAGAGACAGTCAACGCGTCCAGGATATTAACCTAATCGACAACAAGCTGGAAACTTACTACAACGACAAGAACGCCTATCCAGCGACGCTGTCGGCGCAAGAGCTCTTCAATATAGATGAGGCCGTCCTAAAAGACCCAGACGGCAAGACAATAGTTGCCCACCCACCAGTTGGCGATTCTGTCGCCGCCCAAGCTGTGGCTAACCCAAACGAAAAAAGCGCTTCGAGCTACCTCTACATACCGTACCCAACCGGCTGCACCAATGCCGCCAATAACTGCACCGGCTTTGTGCTAAAAACGTTTATAGAAAAGCCCACCAGCACAACTCCCAACCCTTATACCAAGGTTGGCATCAATAACAACTAGCGGCGGCGGTTTCTAGTCGGGTCACTGTCCAGATATTTTTGGCGGGCGTCTAACACTACTTTTCCGTAGAAGTTTGGCCGCGGGCAGTATTTAAAGTCAAAATTGGCCTGTTCGCCAGCAGTTTCTACTATTAAGTTTCCAAACCCAAAAATAGAAGCCAGTATGCCTCGTTGCTTAGCAGTCACGTCTTCCACGTTTGCCAGAGATAACTCTGACACTTTGCGATTGAACAGCCCATGTTGCAATACTTGGGTAAGGTTCTTATTGCTAATAATCAGTTTGCTCTGTCTATAGATGTAGGTATAGAGCATTAAAACCATCCAAACAGCGATTGCTATCAGGCCAATTACTACCGACAGGAACAGACGCAGCTGCGATAGCTGTTCGTTAGGAAACATAATCGGCGCCAGGAACATCAGCATGAAAGAACCGGCCAGAAAGCCGATGCCAACTTGGCCGTAAACTACGATCAGTCCAAAGGTATGTCGCCGAACCTCATAAAGTAACGTTTCGCCTTCGCTAATACCTTCTATGGAGTTTTCTACTGTGTCGGGGGGAAGTGGGGCTTCTGGATTCATCCCTGCTATTATAGCAAGCTTTCCTGGCCATCAGGAGAGTTAGGCTTCCTGCCAAGGTGCTTGTAGGCTTTGTGCGTAACCTTGCGGCCCCGCGGAGTACGTTCTAGTAACCCTATCTGCATTAGGTACGGCTCATAGAAGTCCTCGATGGTAGAACGTTCCTCGGCCGTAAGAGCCGCCAATGTTTCTACACCGACTGGACCACCTTGGTAGTTATCGATTATCGCCATCAGCAACATGCGGTCGGCCGGGTCAAGCCCCAGATCGTCAACTTCTAGTAGTCCGAGAGCCTGAGTACTTATTTCGGCGTCGATGATGCCATCGCCGTTAATGTCGGCGTAGTCACGCACACGCTTTAGCAGACGGTTGGCAATACGTGGCGTAAGTCGAGCCCGTTTGGCTAGGTCTTGGGCGGCGGCCTCATCAATTTTTATACCAATAATCTTGGCCGCTCGCTCAATAATTTGCTGGACTTCTTCTGGCGTATAAAACTCTAAGCGGTGAATCATGCCAAAGCGATCGCGTAGGGGAGCGGCTAGGGCACCAGTTCTGGTTGTGGCGCCGATTATTGTGAATTTGGGTAAGTCCAGGCGCAAACTCCGGGCAGTCGGACCCTTGCCAAGCATTATATCTAGCTTAAAATCTTCCATGGCACTATACAAAACTTCTTCGACCGAGCGGTTAAGGCGGTGGATTTCGTCGATGAACAGGATGTCGCCGTCTTGCAAGTTGGTGAGTAAACTCGCCAGATCTCCAGCCCGCTCAACAGCCGGACCGCTGGTTACTCGGATATTTGCTCCCATTTCATTGGCGATAACCGTGGCCATAGTGGTTTTACCAAGCCCCGGTGGGCCATACAGCAAAATGTGATCAAGTGGTTCGCCGCGCTTTGTAGCGGCAGCAATTGCCAACTGTAAATTCTGCTTTAAACGCTTCTGACCGATATAGTTTGTAAAGTCATGCGGACGCAGGGTAATCTCTAACTCAACCTCAATTGGGTCTTCATCGTCTTTGGTGCTTACAATTCGTTCAATAGCCATGTTATTTTCCGGTTAAGGCTCGTTTAATGCGGTCTTCGGTAGGGATGTCTTGTGGTATACCGGCCAAGGCTGTGGCGGCGTCGGGGGCCGAGTAGCCCAGGCTCATCAAAGCCTCGACGGCTTCATCTTGGACTAAGCTGGATTCCGATTGCAGTATTCCAAGACTATCTAAATCAACGCCAGCCAAGCCAACTTTGTCTTTGAGTTCAACGACAACTCGTTCCGCGACACGTTTTCCGACACCGTTAGCCTGTTGAATAAACTTAGTATCACCACCAGCTAGAGCCCGTCTCACCTCACCTACTGTACCAATACTTAACATGTTAAGTGCCATTCGTGGACCGATTCCGTTGACCGACAGAAGTAGCTCGAAAAGATTTTTGGTCTCTAGACTACAGAACCCGTACAGGTCATAGCTGCTCTCTCTTATGTGTTCGTAAATGTAAAGTTTTGCCTCCTGCTCTGGCACCAACTTTCCAAAGTCTTCGGCGGTTACTAGCAAACCATAACCAACTCCGGCGACGTTTAAAACAACGACGTCTTGCAGTTTTTCGGATACAGTCCCCTCTAACGTTGCAATCATATGATACTTATTATCGCATATATTAGCGCAAAGCGGTGCTACAACAGATGGCCGCCGCCAGAGCATCGGCGGCATCATCGGGTTTTGGTATTTCTTTTAGATTGAGTAGCATCCGCACCATCTCTTGGACCTGTTTTTTGTCGGCCTTACCATAGCCGGTTAACGATTGCTTGATCTGTTGCGGTGTGAACTCGTGAAGCTCCAGGCTGTGCTGCTTACCGCAGAGCAGAACGACGCCTCGAGCCTGCGAAACACTCATAGCCGTGGTAACATTCTGGGCAAAGAATAGCTTTTCTACCGACATAACGGTTGGCTGGGTGCTTTTAATAATCTCGTGCAACTCATCGTAAATTGTACTAAGGCGATCGCTATCGGCCTGCTTAACTGGCGTTCTGATGACGCCGGCATCAACCAGTGTTAGCTTCCCTTGCTTGCTAACGTCTATGACGCCGAAGCCAAGAATACCGGTGCCTGGATCGATCCCTAAAATTCTCATAGTAGTAGCATAGCAGAGGCTAGCTGGTTATTAAGCGTTTGATGCGCTGGCCTAGTCGGCTTATTTCTTGGCGATACTCGTATACCCCGTAGCCGACAATAGCTATCATGACTGCTCCGATTATTACTAGGTGCCCTTTGCGAGGTGAGGCGGTCTTGTCGCCCAGAACCTGGCCCGAAGCCTTAGTCGCTATTTTACGGCAACGACCAGTTTCGGGGTTGCGCTCCTGCCCAGCTTCGCAGGCTTTCTGGGTGCTGGCTGTTTCGATCTTTCGACAACGGTTGGTAGCCGGGTTCTTCTCTTGACCAGCCGGGCAGCTAATGGTGGCTACGATGGCCAGTTTGCGACAGCGCCCAGTTTCGGGGTTGCGTTCTTGATCGGCATTGCAGGCCACCAGAATGGGGGCTTCTTCGTTAGACTTGCAGCGGCCAGTGGCCGGATTGCGGAACTTGCCAGCCGGGCAAGACTCCGCTTCGGTCAATACAGCCGACGGCGCGGATTCGGTAGCCAGTATGTTAGCCATGCTCGGGGTCGGTTGCTTTGTTACTCCCCAAAAACCGTTGACCAGGGCCCAAGCTTCGTCGTCGGACAAAGCCGGATAATTAACTGAGGTTGATTCGGTTATAGTTTCGAAAGTCACTACTCCCCCACTGTTGCCCAGTTGAAGGGCTGAGACTGCGTAGTAAAATGCTTTGTATTCGTGAGCCTGTATAGTGGCTTGCTCTGGGAACACATATTCTTTAGTCGCTGTACGAATCTTACAACCATGTAGTGACTGTGGTTGATCGGTTGGATTATATACTTCTATAAACTCGCCGATTGTGTCGTCACCGACCGGATTAGGTAGAATTTCGTTTAGCTGAATGCCCTGGCAGGTTGGTTGCGAGCTAGTGGGTGGCGGCACAGATGGTGGTAGGTTTGGTGGCGTGACAGTGACGCTGTAGATATTACCTCCTTGCGGTGTAGCAGGCTTGTAGTTAGCAACTCCGGCCGATTTATTGTACAGACCATTCGTCGTTGGCCTTTGTAAGGTATAGCCGGGCCCAGCCACGGCCGACACCTTGTCGCAACCTGTAATAGTCGTGGCCGAACCCCAGGCAACACAATCTACCATGGTTGTGCCATTCATGAGTCGAACATGACCACCCGATTTAGCCAAAAAACCAGAAGTTGATACGTCACCAGCACCAAAGATGCTATCGGGTGCAACTGGGTAGTAGCCGTCGTGTTCCCAAATTCCGCGACCATTGCCACTTATCTGCCCATAAATTGTGTCGATAATCTGTGTAGGGGCGGTCGTGCCATTGTGCGAAGCCGACAAGTACTCTAGTCGCCAGCCGGTCATATTTATTGCCGCGCCCGTGGTATTAGTTAGCTCAACGAATTCCTGACGAGGGTACTCTACCCCTGCCGAATCAATAAAGCCGGTTTGCACTTCGGTAATGAGAATGGCTGGCTGGGTAGCACTGACGGATGACGATAACCCCAGCTGCAAGATTGCGAGTGTGGCTAGACTGACAGTACCGGCGGTTAGATATTTCTTCATAGTGCAGCCATAGTAAAACGGCTGCTGCAAGAGCGTCAAAACTATCCAATTAACAGTTCATTAAGAGTTAAGAATACTCTTTTGGGCTTTGATTAAATCTAGGCGAATTATTAACTTTTAATTAGTTAAGAATTCTTCTGGAATATCAAAATTTACGTGCGTATTGCTAACGTCATCAATGGCATCAATAGCATCCATTAACCGCAGTATTTTACCGGCCGTAGCTTCATCTTCTACTTTAATGGTGTTATTGGGCACATAGGTTAATTCGGCTTCGGTTATTTCTAGATTGGCAGCTTTGAGGGCATCACGGACTTTGGCCAGTTCTTTGGCATCGGTGTAGATAACTGACTCGTTTTCTTCTTCCTGGACATCCTCAGCGCCGGCATCGAGCGCGGTTAGCATTAACTCGTCTCCGGTACCATTAACCCTAATCATGCCTTTGTGATCAAACTGGAAGGCCACAGCACCCTTTTCGGCAATACTGCCACCATGCTTACTAAAGGCTAGTTTGACTTCTGGATAGGTGCGGTTGATATTATCGGTAGCAACTTCAACCAAGATGGCGACACCACCTGGTCCGTAGCCTTCGTAAAGCAATTCTTGAATTTGTTCGCCACCTAGTTTGCCGGAACCACGGTCAATCGAGCGTTGAATGTTGGCGACAGGCATGTTTGATGCTTTGGCCCGGTCAATCGCCAAGCGTAGGCTAAAGTTCATATCCGGGTCGGCTCCACCGCGGGCAGCCACGGCAATGGCATTACCAAGTTTGGTAAACAAAGCACCGCGAGCGGTATCTTTGGCGCCCTTTTGACGTTTGATTGTGGACCACTTAGAATGACCTGACATATCTGTTATTCTAGCACATTTAGCGGCTTTCGGCGAATGCCTATTCGCCTGAGCAAGATCACCCCCAAAACAATCGTGCCATAAGCTAAAGTCATACTATAGGCATCTATGGAAAGTTCGGCGGCGGCATGCGGCAACTGACTAAACTGGGCCGAGATGTCGATCATATAGGTCAGCAAGGTCTTGGCAGGCCAGGCCAAAAGCCCAGAAACAGGCAGCCACGACAGTGCACCAATACCGGCAATTAAGGTCAGCAGCATTGCAAGCGGCACCAACGGCACAACCAAAACATTGGCCACAAGACCGATAATCGATACTCGCCCGAAAATGTACATGATTATTGGGATGGTCATAATTTGGGCCGAAACAGTTTCGGTAACTAAGCTTCCGAGCAGTTTGGGCGACTTACGACGCAGCCCAATTATGGCCGGAGCAATTACCAATACGCCAAAGAATGCCAAGAACGAAAGATACCAGCCAATATCCGACTGGCGTCCGTAATACCAAGCCAGCAAGCTTAGACCACTCACTAACGATGCCCGCACAATCGAAGCACTTAAACCTGTGAGCATTACAAAAATCAGCATTAATCCACCGGCAGCCATGACAATTTGGAATTTAGAGCCCTTTTGTAAAAGTTTGCGGACGGCCATGATAATGATAGTCAGGTTATAGCCCGACACTGCCACCAAGTGAGTTAGCCCAGTAGCCGACAGCTGGTCGTTAACTTCTTTTGGGATGGTACTTCTCTGGCCTAATAATAAACCGGCTCCAAAAGAGGCCTCGGGTTCGGGTATGGAAGATTGCAGACCAGCAATAAACCGCCGGCGCCAGACATCGAGCTGTGACTGCTGGCGTTGCGTAACTTTAATACTCGCAAAACTCATCCTCGCTTGGGCGGCGCCCCGTGTGGGACTGAGTTTACCCTTAACGAAAAGTTGGTCGCCGCGATAAACCATGGCTTCGCCCCGCCCTTCTAGCTTGATCTTTCCGGCTAGGAGCAAGGCCTGGGGTTGCTGAACGACCACATGGCTGGCGTCAAGACTTAGCTGACCTTTGTCGCTATAAATAGCATCGGTTTCGGCCACTGCCGTTATAACTATTGGTCGATTAAACAATGCTTGGTAGTCAGCTAAGTGACGCATATAAACGGAGCCGCGCAATAAGCCAAACGAGAATCCGCAGAGTAGCAGAGCCACAAAACCAACCACGCTACGGTGGCGACAGATTGCCAACACACACAACGCTACCAGCACCAAAGATCCTACGGAAGGCCAAACTAGTCGGCGTGCCGCCACCAACCCAAGTAAAGTACACAAAAATAAACCCACTAGTTGGGTGCTTTGCTTGGGCCTAAGCGATCTTTGGTACGTGGTCACTAACCCACATTACTGGGCAAGTATTAAGAAGTTCTTAACTATCACCCATAACACGCTCAACCAAGGCAAGCTGTCGTTTGTTGGTAGGGTCAAACTTGGCCTTGAATATTAGGTCAAGCATCCTTGGATCGTCCTTATTCTGTTCCCAAAAAGCAATGACACGCTGTTTCCCTTCCATATAGACGAGATCCTTGTTGAAAGTAAGCAGTTTGGTTGGCTGCTCTTGGTCAGTAGATCTATCGCCAAGATCAGTTGGTGAGCCTCTAAATATTCGGACGCAGGCGGCATAGGTATTTTTCTGAGCTGCAGTAATCAGCTCCTCGCTCGGCTCTTCGCCACTTTGAGTTTTAAGCAAAACTCTAGCTCTCCATAGTACTTCGAATACCTGTCGAAAATTATTTCCTTCATAAGCCAGACCGTAAGCGGCATAACGCTCCAGGTTTGCTGCATCCCAACTTGTGTCCTCTCCAGTAGCCGCTTTCTCGCAAGAAGACGCCAGACCTTCTTCGAACATCAAATAGTCACTAACTTCACCCGGGTCGGCAGCAGTATATAATCCAGTACCAAGAACCGGTACGTCGCTGCCAATACCACTCATCGCTCGGCCGGCATGAATGATATATTCATGCACCACCTTGCTCAACATCACCTTAGTACTATAGATCGGGCCTCTTTTGCCGCCAATAACCACTGCCATTTGCTCAGTCTCCCAAGACAAGGCTGTTGCCGACGGATCAATCATAACCTGAATGCCGGAACTGTTATCAGGATCACGTTGCTGGTGCACAAGACTAAAGACAGCGTACATATCGTCTACCGTGAAATGCTGGTCTTCAGAGGGTCTTGTTGCAATGTATTCATCCCAGTATTGCTGTATGGTCGGCTCAAGATCAGGGTTATCAGTTAATATCTTCTGTTCTAGATAGTCTAGTAACTCCTGAGGTATTGGATCGAGCGGCGCAGATTCGTTACGGTTTAGTGGCGACACAGCAGTATCTTTACCTCCAGCCCTAACCGCAACACCTTGTTCTAGCTCTAGTTTAATTTGCTGCCCCCTACCGACAAGTTCTTTGTCATCAATCTGTCGCCAGATTTCGCTAACAATAGAGGCATACAAGTCTTGGTCGGGCTTACCATACAATTGCTCGTTCAAATTCTGGACATAGCCAGCGCGTTGATCAAGTTCATGTTGAGACATATCACTATGTCTGTCGATCAAATCTTTGGCGCTTAGTAGCCAGTACATTTCGGCCATTCTGTAAGCCGCGCTATCCCAGATTGCTTCCTTGGTTGTTTCGTCGGGTTGCGCTTCGGCAAGTTTTAGCACCTCACCCAATACCGATATACCATTTCTTAGTTCATTTTCATCTAGTTTCGGATAGTCGAGTGCTGGGTTGACGACTTCACCAGCCAGAAAAGCATCTCTTTGAAGGCTGCGCTCTTCTTTGTCGCCGGCCAGCCTCCTATATGACTGAAAAGCCATTTCAGGAGTAGTTAACGGATGGAGCTGTTCGCGTAGCGACTCTCCGCCGAGGAATATCTCTGCCATAATTACAATATTATATCATAATACAACTGAATTTGCTATGCCCACTGGGTTCTCGGCACGTGTCTACCAATTAAAAAGCCCCACTTTGCGTGAGGCGTTTTAATTGGAGGGCCCACTGGGACTCGAACCCAGGACACCCTGCTTAAAAGGCAGGTGCTCTAACCGGCTGAGCTATGGGCCCACATAGATCAAGAATTGCCGAATTAACTTCTTACATTATCCGTATTTTTGCCAAAAAGTCAATGTTCGTCGGTTTAGCGACGGCGGTGTTGACGGCGCGTTCGGCGATGTCTTGGGTGGGTCATCCAAAAGCTACCAAGGCTCACAAAGACACCCACTACCACCACAAATTCCTTACTATTCATGAGCAGGGTCCAGCCACTTAGTCCGGTGATAGTATCTTGTGGCCCGCTTGGCAATAGCGGCACAGCCAAGATAACACCAACAATGCCCAAAGCAATAGCTGGCAAGACATTAAATAACGTTTTAGGGCCAGACATCGACTTGGCAGTAAAGATGGCACTTAAAACAGCTGGCAAGACTAGCAAAGCAAACTGGAAATACTGATTAACGACGTCGGAGTTGTTACCTATCGCTGAACCAACTAGACCGGCTTCGTTACCGGCAAACTGTACCAGCACGGCGCCGGCACACAGACTTAAAAATACTACGGCGGCATTGGAACGCAACAATATAACTAGCAAAGCTGGGACAGCAATAGCTACCAACAGGGCGATATTTTGCATTATCATGCGCCCATCATAGCATGAGCGGCTTGGTTTTGCTTAGGCGCCGACGCGGTCGCGTTTACCGCGTTTGCTTTTAGCGTTCTGCTCAACGTAGTCGATAATCTTGCCGGCGATGTTTCGGCCAGTAACTTTTTCGATAGCAAAGCCTGGGCTGGCGTTTACTTCTAGAACCAGCGGCCCTCGATCGGAGCGCATCAAGTCCACACCAGAAATTGGTAGACCCATAGCCTTAGCGGCTCGTACGGCAGTTTTCTTTTCTTCATCAGTTAACTTGACCACCGTGCCTTCACCGCCTTGGTGAAGATTAGAACGAAAGTCATCGTCTAGACTTTGGCGTTGCATACTGGCTACAACCTTGCCATTAACTACAAAGGCACGAATGTCGGTACCGGCCGATTCGGCCACAAATTCCTGCACCAAGAAGTTCACACCTTCCACATAGAAGGCTTGCATTACCGCCTCGGCAGCTTTACGAGTTTCAGCTAGTACGACGCCCTTACCATGAGTACCGCGGGCCACCTTAATAATTAAGGGCGCGCCACCGGCTTGTTCGATTAAGTCCTCTACCTGGGCGGTTTCGCGGGCGAATACGGTTTTAGGAATTCCCACGCCTGAACGCGCTAGAATCTGAGCAGCCCGTAGTTTGTCGCGGGTACGGTTAATCGCTAGCGAACTGGCAGTGCTAAAAACGCCCTGCATCTCGAATTGGCGCACAATTGAAGTACCGTACTTGGTTAGGTTAGAGGCGATGCGCGGGATAATAACATCGATGTCGTTAATTTCTTCACCTTCGTAACGAACCACTGGGTTGCCTTGTTCTAGGGTTACATAGCACTTGGCATAGTTAATAACGCGGACGTTGTGGCCACGTTCTTCGGCTTCGGCCTTAATACGCTTGGTTGAAACGTTATCAGGGCCCTTCGACAAAATAGCTATGTTCATATTCCGACCTTACTTATTTATTCTGTTTACGTCAACTAGCAAGTTATTCTTGCGTATAAAACGACGACCAATTAACACCGGCCACTTCATCTCGCTACGGTCGGCCAGGGTTAATAGGATGTCGTATTCATTACCATCCAGGATGATTTTAGTATCTATGGCGTAGCGCCGTTCTTCGTGCCCGTTCGAACTAGTTACACGTTTTATGCGGTAGTCTTGGACGGAAATTACCTTTTCGGGATGATCAAAGGGCGAAAAGTAGAGCGTTTTGACGCCGTCCACCACTTCTTTTCGAATGTTGGTGGCATGAAGCGCACCGGTGTAAGCACCGGTATCAATTTTGGCGACAACCTTATTAATACCAAACTCTGGAAAGCTGGCTTTTTCGAAGGCACCAATAACTTTTTGCGGCTCTTTAGTCATAGTTATCCCACTTACGCTTAAACTATCTAAATTATAGCATAATTCTTTATATTTTTCAATACTACACGCCTACTTTGGAGCGCTAGCGACCCTGGCGTACACTAAGACGATCGCTGCAACCAGTATAACAACCAGGAATATCATCAGTGGGATCAGACCATCTTGATTAAGCTTGAGCCGTTTCATGGTATAATCATACCAGAACTGACAACACAAAAACGACACAAAACTATGAGCAAAGACCAACAAGGACCCGAAGCACCACCCGAGTATGCTGACGTCTGGCATCAGCTCGACCCCGGCACGCAATTACTTTTGTCTGACCCCGAAGGCCTAATACCATCCGAAGAACCGCAGTATCGCCCTAATCAACCAGAGAACGGTGATATAGCTGAGATGATGGCCTACAACTATGGTTTTGAGGCAGCCCACCGACTAATTGAGAAAGATAGCTTGCAAAAGGAAAATCAACAAACTGTCCAAGAAAGAGACCATGCCCAGCAGGCCGCCAAAGAGGCTCGTTACGAGGCCACACACGACAAGTTAACTGGCTTTTACAACAAAGCTGGGTTTGACGCTGCTTTTCGGAGAATGACAGAAACAAATCCAGATGCTGATATTGGTATTCTCTACTTTGATGTCAACAATTTCAAAGCTGTT
This sequence comes from Patescibacteria group bacterium, assembly GCA_030916945.1. Taxonomy (GTDB): domain Bacteria; phylum Patescibacteriota; class Saccharimonadia; order Saccharimonadales; family JAUPVS01; genus JAUPVS01. The sequence continues at coordinate 11,306 of JAUPVS010000012.1, read as the reverse complement.
AACGACGAACACGGCCATAAGCAGGGCGACAATCTATTAATGGACATAGCCCAGTGGCTAAGAGACGTAAATAGACACCCGGCTCAGCCAATGGAAAAACAAATTGACCCCTCGGAGCAAGATATGATTATGGCTAGGGTGGGTGGCGATGAAATAATCGTTGCAGTTAACTACAGCCGCAATAGCAGACACAGCAAAGAAAACGAAAAAATCAGTGTCGAGAAGGAGCTAGTCGCCCATCGTGATCGCTTGATGGAAGATTTTAACAAATTCATGGAGGACGAACACTTTTTACTCCAACAGTTTAATGTCGGAATTGCAATAGGGGTTGCTCACTGGCGACCAGGCATGGATATAGACGAGGTTAAAGTAGTCGCCGACAGAGATATGTATCGCCAAAAAGCAATATCTAAAGCCGGTAAGAGCAAACGTCGTTAGCGCCAAAAGCCCTTTTTGTGGCCCTGACTTTTACCGAATTGTTCAAGTAAGTCCTTTTGTTCTTTAGAAAGTTTGTGTGGGGTTTCGACAACTAAGGTAACAATATGAGCGCCGCGGCCACCACCACGCATATGCGTGACGCCGTGACCAGACAGTTTAAAGTCAGTGCCACTTTGTGTACCGGCTGGCACTTTCATGCGGACCGGACCATCGACAGTTTCTACTTCTATTTCGGTACCTAGGGCAGCCGCCACCATGCCAACGGTTTCTTGGCTCAAAATCAGATCACCTTCACGTGTGAACTTTTTGTGGGGCTTAACTCGTACATCAACGTACAAGTCACCGGTTTCACCACGTCCCATGGCGTTACCCTGCTCGCGTAAGCGTATGGTCGTACCGTCATCAATTCCGGCCGGAACCTTAATTTGCAGTTCGCGTTGTTTGTGCTGAGTACCCTTACCATGACAAACACTACAAACCTTTTCTGGGACCTTACCAGCACCATGGCAGGTTGGGCAAACGGCGGCTTGCTCGATGTTGCCAAAGATCGTTCGGACGGCCTGGCGAACCTGACCGTGACCATTACAAGTCTGACAGGTCTTTAGTTCGTGTCCGGGCTCGACGGTTGTGCCCTTACAGTGTTCACATTTAACCTGGCTACTATAACGAACGGTCACTTCGGTGCCAAAGACAGCTTCTTCAAAAGTAATGGTTGTGGCCACACTGACATCTTCACCGCGACGACGCTGCCGACCACCCGGCTGGCCTCCACCGCCAAAGAAACTACTAAAGATATCCCCTAAGCCAAGGTCGCCAAAGTCAAAGTTAACGTTCTGGCCCTGGCCACCAAAGCCAGCAAAAGGATCACCACCGCCACTCGCACCGCCAACGCCGGCGTGACCAAACTGGTCATAGCGTTGACGCTTGCCAGAGTCTTTTAAGACTTCGTAGGCTTCATTTACTTCTTTAAACTTAGCTTCGTCACCACCACGATCGGGGTGAAACTCAATCGCCTTCTTGCGAAAGGCTTTCTTGATTTCATCGTCACTGGCCGTTTTGCCAATGCCCAGGACTTCGTAGTAATCACGCTTACTCATTGTCACCTCGTCTTAGTTGGGTAGCTTCCATTATATTCCGAAAATTCAATTCTGGGTCGGCTGTTTCATCTGGCGGCATTGTCGTCTCTTGAAGATTCTGATAATACTGGGTTACTTGCCGTCCCTTTTCTTGTAAAGCCTCATCGAATTCACTCATGCCAACTCCTGTTCTAGCCAAGTTTGGGCATCTTTCGATAACTTAGAAACCGGGATCGCTTGCAGGACAAAAGTCTCATAACTATGCAATTTGGCAACTTCTCTTTCGACCTTTTCAAACAGATCCTCGCGCGAGTCCATCACCAATAGCGTTTCGTGGTTATTGTCTTTTTGGCCCTTCCACAGAAAGCTAGAATCTACCGAAACCTGTTTAGCACAGGCTGCCAACTTTAGATCCAGCAACGCTTGAGAAACCTTATCGGCCTCAGCTGAGTTTGCGCAGGTCAGCCAAAGTTGGCAGAAGCCAGTCATTATTTTTTCTTCTTGTCTTCTTTTTCGTCGTCAACGACTTCGCCTTCGACTGGTTCGTCTTTGGCAGACTTTTTGTCATCGTCTTCGGCGGGTTTTTCCTCTTTGGCAGCTTCTTCATAAAGCTTGGCGCCGATTGGCATAGTCTTGTCGGTTAGCTCCTTGGCGGCAGCTTCCAGGGCGTCTTTGTCAGCCTTGTCGTCGGCTACAACTTTCTTGGCGGCTTCAACTGCTTCTTCGATTACCTTCTTGTCTTCATCGCTAATCTTGTCTTTGTTGTCGCCAATCATCTTTTCGGCTTGGTAAACCGAGCTGTCAAGCTGGTTACGAGCATCAATGGCTTCGCGCTTTTTCTTATCTTCTTCGGCGTGGGCTTCGGCTTCTTTGGCCATCTTCTCGACTTCTTCTTTAGAAAGACCCGAGCTGTTTTGGATAGTAATGCTTTGTTCTTTGCCCGAGCCCTTGTCCTTAGCCGAGACGTTCAGGATACCGTTGGCATCGAGGTTAAAGGTAACTTCGATCTGGGGAACACCGCGAGGGGCCGATGGAATACCATCAAGCACAAAACGTCCGAGTGACTTGTTGTCGGCGACCATTTCGCGCTCACCTTGGACGACGTGGATTTCTACCTGCGGTTGGTTGTCGGCAGCGGTACTAAAGGTTTCGGACTTACTGGTTGGAATTGTGGTGTTGCGTTCAATCAGCTTAGTCGCCACGCCACCGAGGGTTTCGATACCAAGACTAAGTGGTGTTACGTCTAGCAAAAGCACGTCTTTAACGTCACCCTGCAAAACACCTCCTTGAATAGCGGCACCAATGGCCACAACTTCGTCGGGGTTAACGCCCTTCATTGGCTCTTTACCAAAGATATTCTTAACCTTTTCTTGAACGGCCGGCATGCGGGTCATACCACCAACCAGTACAATAGCATCGATGTCACTGGCCTTAAGACCAGCGTCTTTAAGGGCTTTTTCGCAAGGGATGGCAGTTTTGTCGATTAGCTCACCAACTAAACTTTCCAGCTTAGAGCGAGTTAGCTTGTGTTCAAAGTGCTTAGGACCATCGGCGTCGGCCGTTAAGAATGGTAGGTTAATGTTGATTTCGTTAGTGGTGCTAAGTTCAATCTTAGCTTTTTCGGCTTCGTCACGAAGGCGTTGCATGGCAGCTTTGTCATCGGTAATATCCAGGCCATGTTCTTTTTTGAACTCGTCGGCAAAGTAGTTTACTAAAACGCGATCGAAGTCGGCACCACCTAAGTGGGTGTCACCGTTGGTTGATTTAACTTCAAAGACACCATCACCCAATTCCAAAATAGAAACGTCGAAGGTACCACCACCCAGGTCGTAGACAGCGATCTTTTCGTCTTTCTTACTTCCCTTGTCCAAACCATAGGCTAAAGCGGCGGCAGTTGGTTCGTTAATAATTCGCTTAACTTCTAGGCCGGCAATTTTACCAGCATCTTTGGTAGCTTGGCGTTGTGAGTCATCAAAGTAAGCCGGTACCGTAATAACGGCTTCGGTGACGGTATCACCCAAAAAGCCTTCGGCATCAGTTTTTAGCTTGCCTAAGATCATGGCGCTAACTTCTTCGGGGCTGTATTCTTTGTCACCCATCTTAACTTTAACGCCGTTACCAGACTTAACCATCTCGTAACCCATTAGCTTAATGTCACGCTGAACTTCTTTGTCGTTCCAGTTGCGGCCAATTAAACGCTTTACTTCATAAATAGTATTTGCCGGGTTAGTAACTTGCTGGCGGCGCGCTACCTGACCAACCAAACGTTCGCCATTCTTGTTGACGGCAACAACCGATGGCGTGGTGCGCGCACCTTCTGAGTTAGCAATAATTTCTGGTTTACCAGCCTGCATAACGGCCATGGCTGAGTTAGTTGTTCCTAAGTCGATTCCGATAATTTTTCCCATAGTTGTGGTTCCTTTCTTAATCTGAGTACACTTGTTCGTTTAATTCTGGTGGGGTTTCTGGCGGTTTTTCCGGATGGGGTGGCCGGTGGGCCCTTTGATGGGCCAGCCGGGCGGCTTCAAATTCTGGATCTGATGGCGGGCCGTCACCGCCAAGAGCGGCAGCCTTAGCTATAAACTCCGCTTGGCTTGGTACTTCTTCGCTCATGTCTGACTCCCCTTTTTCATCGCTACTTTTACCATGGCATGCCGAATGACGGTGTCATTAAGTTTGTAGCCAGCTTGCAACTCCTCGGTGACAACTTCTATGGCGCCTTCACCCAAACCATCGCCTTGATCCATCGTGACGGCCTCGTGAACGGTTGGGTCAAAAACCTCACCAACCGTTTTAATGCGCTGCACACCCATTTGCTCAAGTGTGGACTCAAACTGCTTAACAACACCTTGTACGCCTTGTACGTAGCTGTTGTCGGCCAGTTCGGCCGGCACATGCTTAAGAGCTCGTTCAAAATTATCGACGACCGGCAATAGTTCTTCTATGACTTGAACTTTGATATGACTCTGCAGGTTGGCCATTTGATCACCGTGTTGGCGGCGAACATTAATGACGTCGGCGCGCTCGCGTTGTAAAGCCTCGGTTAATTCGGCAATCTGCTGCTGTAATTCGGCAATGGTGGGTTTTTTAGGCATATAGCATCTCCTCTAAGGTATTACCGGCGTGTTCAACTAGTCGCATAACGTCACGGTACTGCTGGCGGGTTGGCCCCAGTACGCCAATATAGCTATGGTCGCTATAAGGGCTCCGGAACTTACTGATGATCAACGAACAGCGCGCGCTGCGACCAATTGGGTTTTCGCTACCAATATAGACGTTGAGCGGCTGGTTGGGCGCGGCTTCTTTGAGCCACGGCTCCAGGTTGTCCAGCAGCCTCGCAACTTGCTGGACTTGTTGACCATTAATAAACTCCGGCTGACCAAATAAATTCGATAGACCACTCATGTAAAGTTGATCACCAATTGTAGCTATACCAAGATTGTGAGTTAGCTCAACCAGCGTATCGACGGTGTTACGTATGGCCCGTTCCGGTACACCACTACTGGTGGCACGGGTTTCCAGGGCTTTTGAGGCCCGTTCCGGGGTGTGTTCGGGGTTATCGCTGGCTAAGTTATTAACGTATAAGCGATAGCCTTTATCGGTTGGCACGCGGCCGGCGCTGGTGTGCGGTTGAGAAATGTAGCCCAGGCGTTCCAACTCGGCCATTTCGGCACGAATGGTGGCCGAAGAAACACCAAAAAGTTTGGCCATTAGGCTAGAACCCACCGGGCTGGCAACCTCGGCATACTGTTCCACAATAGCGGCTAGTATTTTCTGCTGTCGTTCTGTCATACCTACAGATATGATAGAAAATTAGCACTCACAAGTCAAGAGTGCTAATTAGCTTTTTTAAGCCTCTTTTTCTTGTTCGAGGCCAAGTAGTGCGACAGTTTGCTGTAATAGTGCTTGGGCAAGTTCACGACCGGCCGCTTCTTTTTCTGGATCAACATTACCTGATTCAATAATTTGACGTACATAACTAACAGTTTCGTCCAATTGGTCGTTAATAACAAAATGGTAGCGTGGTTCATCAAGAGCTGTTCTTAATTCTGTCGGTGCGGTTGCTATACGTGCCAATAGAGCATCAGTTTCGCCTCGCCCGAGCGTACGTTCCTGCCATTTCTCAACACTTGGTGGCAAAATAAATAAGGCTGTGACTCTGTCCGAGATTTCTAGATACTCCCCCACACCCTGAACTTCAATATCGTTGAGCGCTATTTTGCCCTTTGAAGCCGCCACTTCAATATCGTCTGTTGAAGTTCCGTAAAGATTACCGCTGTACGGTTTAACCTCTACGAAACCCCCTGCTTCAACCATTAACTTAGCTTCATCTAAATCGATAAAATGATAGTCTTCACCATCAATTTCTGGTTTACCATTGTTTACCCTGGGCTTTCTTGTAGTATGGGACACCATCGGGTAGTAATTACCGGTATTTATTAATTCAGCTTTTATAGTCCCTTTACCGGCGCCCGAAACACCTACCAGAAGCGCAATCTTAGCACTCCTTACAACAGCAATAGTGTCTTCCGAAGGTTTGTAATTGGCTGTTATGGCTTCTAAATTATTATGGTCTTGAGCTCGATTTATCATGCTAAACGTTATAACAGATAGTAGGCAATTGGCAAAGCAAAAAGTATTGCTATACTTACTCCTATGAAAGCACCGAACTTCAGTTTACAAGATCAAGACGGCCAAACCCATTCACTACAAGACTACCTTGGCCAATGGGTGGTGATTTACTTCTACCCCAAGGATGACACCCCAGGCTGCACCACCGAGGCCTGTAGTTTTCGGGATGAATACGATTACATCAAAGAGCACGGCGCCGTGGTGTTCGGCATTAGCAAAGACAGCGTGGCCAGCCACAAAAAGTTTGCCACCAAATATAATCTGAGTTTTCCTTTACTCAGCGACGAGTCGCTAGATACCATCAAAGCTTACGGCGCCTGGGGTGAACGCAGTATGTACGGCAAAAAGTATATGGGAATTATCCGCTCCACCTTTTTGATTGATCCCAAAGGTGAAATCGTTAAGGAGTACCCCAAGGTAACCCCTAAAGATCACGCCGTTCAGATTGTTAAAGACTTAATCGCGCTTCAGTAGCACGGTAAAGGCTTCGGCCGGGATGTCGACCTTACCAAAGCGTTTCATGCGCTTCTTACCCTTAGCCTGTTTGGCCAGGACCTTCTTTTTGCGCGACACATCACCACCGTATAAACCAGTCGTCACATCCTTACGAAAAGCGCTGATGTCTTCGCGGGCGATAAACTTACCACCAATGGCGGCCTGCAAAGCCACCTGGAAGTTCTGGCGCGGTATAACCTCTTTAAGCTTTTCAACAACTTCCCGACCCAGTCGCTGGGCTTCGCTTCGGTGCACCATAATACTCAAGGCGCTGACAATTTCGTTGGCCACATAAAAGTCCAGTCGCACCAGGTCTTCGGCCCGGTAGTTGTCTAGTTCGTAACTAAATGAACCGTAGCCGCTGGTAATGCTTTTTAACTGATCGTAAAAGTCGGTTAGCAAGTTGGCCAAAGGCGCTTCGAATGACACCAAAGCCAGCTGGGCGTCGACGAATGACAGATTCTTCTGTTGACCACGCTTACTAACAATTAGCTGGATAACTGCCCCGACATAGTCTTTAGGCACCACTACTTCCCCTTTAATCCAAGGCTCACGAATCTCGGCGATCTTGGCTGGGTCTGGTAAATCGGCGGCACTTTTAATACTCAGTTCTTCATCATTTAACAAGGTAATTTGGTAGTCGGTAGAGGGGTTGGTTACAACTAAGTCAAGATTGTACTCCCGCTCCAGGCGTTCGCGGACAATATCCATATGCAGCAGACCCAAAAAGCCGACCCGGACGCCAAAGCCTAGGACCGGTGAGTTTTCGAGTTCGAACTGCAAGGCCGAGTCACTTAAACTCAGCTTTTCGATGGCGTCTTTGAGTTCTTGGTAGTATTCATTCGATTCTGGAAAGAAACCGGCATAGACAAACGGCTTAACGTCTTTATAGCCGGGCAAAGACTCTTGAGCCGGACGTTTGGTTAGGGTAACCGTATCACCGACTCGGGCTTCGCGGGTGCTCTTGAGGTTAGTGACAATGTAGCCGATTTCGCCAACTTCGAGTTGCTTATTGGGTGTCATTTCGGGTGTCAACGCACCGACTTCTAGGGCAATTCCTTCGGCGCCAGTGGCCATCATGGTAATTGGGGCATTCTTGGCAACGTCGCCATCGACTAGGCGAACATACAAAATAACTCCCCGATAGTCGTCGTAGTAGCTATCAAAAATTAGAGCCCGAGTTGAGTCGGTCATACCACCAACTGGCGCCGGTACTTCTTCGATAACCTTTTGTAGCACCGCTTCAACACCCTGGCCGGTCTTGGCCGAAATATGCAGAATCTCTTCGGCCTTACAGCCCAGTAGCGAAATAACTTCGGCGCTCACCCTCTCCACGTCGGCTGCCGGTAGATCAATTTTATTGAGCACCGGGATAATTTTTAGATCGGCCGCCAAGGCTAGATAGACGTTGGCCAGAGTTTGGGCCTGGATACCCTGGCTGGCATCAACTACTAAGATCGCTCCTTCACAGGCTTCGAGGCTGCGCGACACTTCGTAACTAAAGTCGACGTGCCCAGGGGTGTCGATTAAGTTTAGCTGGTAGCCCTGGTAGTTCATGCGCACTGGCGCCAGCTTAATGGTGATGCCCTTCTCGCGCTCCAGATCCATTTTGTCGAGCAGCTGCGCCTTCATGGCCCGCTTTTCGACCGTACCAGTCAGCTCCAATAGACGATCGGCCAAGGTCGACTTACCGTGGTCAATGTGGGCAATGATGCAAAAATTTCTAATCTGTTCCTGATCCATTTGCCTTGCAGTATAACAGAGGTCAACAGATATGGGTACTGCTTACTGGATTTTAACGGTGCCTAGAACTATCTTTTTGGCCTTATCAACGATTGGTTTTACCTCTTCAAGACCAAATATCCAAGAAACCACAATATGCACCATTAAAGTAACCAGCGAAATCGTTCCAAGCTTAACACCCAGCGTCACAAAACCTCGGTCAACCGTAGTGAGCGGCAGGAGCGATATCATCATAAAGGCGGCTACCAGCGAGAAACCGGTGACGGCCACAATCTTGAATATACCACCCCAGAAATACTTGTCGATAAGCTTGGGATCACGCACCACCATGACTACAAATAGCAGCGCCACCTCGGCTGTGGCGACAATTGACTGGGCCAGTGCCAAACCAGAAACGCCATAGGAGTCACTGCGCGCCAGCGTAAAGGCTAGGTAAATATTAAGGGCGATGGCGGCAATTGAACCGAGCAGCGGTGTCACCGTATCCTTCTGGGCATAGAAGTAACGCGACACCATGGCGTAGATTGATCTAAAGAAGACGGCCACCACCAGAAAACCAAAAATCAGGGCCACTTGCGGCGCCAGATTACCAAATATCAGACGCGCCAAGTAACCACGGGCAAAGTAGGCCACCACGCAAACCGGCATCAACAGCCAAATCATTGTCCGCAGAATACTCAGGAAGTCTTTGCGGAAAAGGTCGGGACGTCCTTGCGCCAGTCGTTCGTTCAGGCGTGGGAAGGCCGCCGTAGCGATCGAGCTACCCAGCAACATTATCGGCACATTCATAAGAGTCACGGCATAGCTATAGTTACTAATTGAACCGATGCCCAGGTTATTGGCCCGGTTTAACTCAACCACGCTGTTAACTTGGTCGATTCCTTGATCCAAAGATCTGGGAGGCAACTGCCTGAGGACATGTCGAAAGTCTTTGTTCTTGAAGAATATTTTAGGGGTGTACTTAAATTTCAGTCCGGCCATTCCCATCCAGGAAACCAACAGCTGTAGTACGCCGCCAATTACAGCTCCGACCGCTAAACCAACAATACCCATGCTGTCTTTGAATATGTAGATACTGGCAATCACCGAGGCGTTATAAATTAGCGGTCCAATCGCATAAAAGAAGAATCGGCCAAAAGTTTGCTGGACGCTAGTAATAATACCGGCCAGGGTAAAGAATAATGGGTTAAGCGAAATCAACCTCAGCATTAGCACGGCTTCGTTGAGGTTTTGTTCTGGTAGTTTTGGATACAGGGCGCTAATTAATGGTTGCGCAAACACAAACAATATAACCGCCACAACAAGCATCGCTATGGTTAGTAGGTTCAAGATGCTACTGGTGATTGCCCACAAGTGTTTTTTGTCACCAGCCTCCAGACGTTCGGCCAGTACCGGCATGAACGCTACCCCCAAAGCACCGGCGGCGATGGTGTAAAAGAAAAAGTCAGGTATCTGGAAGGCGGCAAAGAAGGCGTCGGTTGAACCAATCTGCGATGGGTCGTTCCAGTTGGCGCTGACCAATCGGTTGCGCAAAAATCCCAGCATCTGGCCGGCCAAGGTGACTACAAACAGCAGTGTAGCGGCGCTGCCAAAGCTAACGCGCGAGTTGGCACGGTTCTTGAATTTATTCATCGTTTCTAATTATAGGTACATGAGCCCTAATTAGAAACCTTGTTTTTATTGTTATTAGTAGAGAGCGGCTTCGGGTGGCATCTTAGAGCCTTTGAGGATTTCGATAACCTCGGGGGCGTCGACGGTTTCTTTGGCTAACAAGGCGTCCTTCAGTTCTTCTAACTTAGTCTTGTTGGCCTTGATGACAGCCTTAGCGCGACGAGCGGCCTCGGATATCAACGATTCAATTTCGTCATCAATAATTTTAGCGGTATCTTCGGAGTACTGACGCTCGTGCATTAACTTGTCCATCATAATACCTTCGTCGGTGTGGAAGACTTGGTTGCGCAGCTTACCGCTACCCATACCCTGGTTAACAATCATATCGCGAGCCAGATCAGCGGCCGCTGGTAAGTCAGAACCTGCCCCTGTTGTAACGTGATCCGGTCCGTACATTATTTCTTCGGCAATACGGCCACCCAGCATACGGGCCAAGACATCTTTAAACTCAACAATGCTGTGGTAACTTTTATCTTCGGGCGGGATAGACCAAGTTACACCACCGGTGCCACCACGGGGGATAATCGTGACCTTGTGAATAGGATCGCTGTCAGGCAAGATGTGGCCAACAATCGCATGGCCGGCTTCGTGATAGGCGGTCATCTCTTTTTCTTTATCGCTCATTATCTTGCTCTTGCGTTCCGGGCCAATGGCGATTTTTTCAAACGCACCAGTAACGTCAACTTGAGTGATCTCTTTTTTGTTATGCCGAGCGGCCAGAATGGCGGCTTCGTTGGCAATATTAGCCAGGTCAGCACCCGATGAACCAGCCGATTTAGCAGCCAGGGCGTCGAGGTCAACTGACTTGGCTAGTGGCTTCTTTTGGAAATGAACTTTTAGAATTGCTTCGCGGTCTTTACGATCCGGTAAGCCAATATTGACCCGTCGGTCAAAGCGGCCCGGTCGCAACAGAGCTGGATCAAGCACATCGGCACGGTTAGTCGCCGCCAAAACGATCACATTCTGACCTTGTTCAAAACCATCCATTTCTACCAAGATCTGGTTAAGAGTTTGCTCGCGTTCGTCGTGGCCACCGCCCATACCAGAACCACGCTTGCGGCCAACGGCATCAATTTCGTCAACAAAGATAATGCATGGCGAGTTCTTTTTAGCCATGGCGAACATGTCACGGACACGACTAGCACCAACACCGACGAACATTTCGACGAACTCGGAACCAGAAATACTAAAGAATGGTACGTTGGCTTCGCCGGCCACAGCCCGAGCTAACATAGTCTTACCAGTACCGGG
>JAUPVS010000011.1 GCA_030916945.1 Patescibacteria group bacterium | reverse complement strand
ACAGCTAGAAGATCTTTTTGCCGAAATTGGCAAAGTAACCAGTGCAACAGTTATTAAAGACCGTGATAGTGGTCAGTCTAAAGGCTTTGGTTTTGTCGAAATGAGCGAAAACGAAGATGCTCAAAAGGCAATCAAGGACCTAAATGGCAAAGAAGTTGGTGGACGCAGCATTGTTGTCAACCAGGCTCGTCCCCAAGAAGATCGTTCTTCTGGCGGTGGCGGCAGTTTCCGCAAAACTTACTAACAAACATAAAACAGTGCTGATCAAAGCAGGAGCTCGGGTAAAACCGGGCTCCTAACATGAAAGGAATTCTAGGCATGGCAAAAACTAATCTTCATATACAGGTTGCACGGTCAAGCCGACTCGAGCTAAGTTCAATGAGCCTGGTTTCGAGTGCGGCAATAATGAGAACCCTTAGGCAAAGCTATGCCAGGGTAGAAGTTAGTACTGTAAACAATCTTCAGGATCTTAAGCAGCTGGTCGCCAAGCGGCCGGACATTGTGTTTATGGGCTTGAAGTTTGTTTACGAAGGCGACCAGAAGATCTGGGTGTCAGACTACCTAGAAGCTCACGGAATTGCCCATACCGGCTCCCCACGCCCAGCGATAGAGTTCGAACAAAGTAAACCACTGGCCAAGCAGTGTGTTATTAATGCCGGTTTGGCTTCGTCGGCCTTTACAGTGGTCGAGCACGGCTGCTTCCCTGGTACTATCGACGACTTGGTGTTCCCACTGTTTGTTAAGCCGTCTAATCTTGGCGGTGGCAGTGGTGTTGACGACAAGTCGATTGTTTACACGGCGGACGACCTGCAAGCCAAACTACGAGCTTTATTTGCTGAGTATTCGTCAGATGTTTTGATCGAAGAATACCTGCCGGGTCGCGAGTTTAGTGTTGGCGTACTAAATAATGGCGATGAGCTGCTGGCCATGCCGATTGAGATGAAGCCATCGGCCGATGCTAACGGCAATAAGATACTGAGCTTAGCTCTTAAATCCGGTGTCTTAGAAACCCCCGTATCAGCAGTTACTGACAAAACTATGCACAAACAGCTTAGCGACTTTGCGCTGAACGTCTTTGAAGTCTTGGGTGCCCGCGACTACGGTCGCATCGACATTCGCCTCGATGCCGATGGCGTACCACACTTTTTGGAAGCTAACCTGATACCGGGGCTTATTAAAGGCAGCGGCAACTTTACCAAAGCCTGCCTGATCAACCAAGGTATCGACCATGAAGAAATGCTGCTGCGGATTGTGCAGCTTGCGGAGGCTCGCATTTTTGCCCCCAATCTGTTAAAATCATCGGGTACTCGCGCCGTCGTAGCTCAGTGGTAGAGCACTTCCATGGTAAGGAAGGGGTCTCGGGTTCAAATCCCGACGACGGCTCCAGAGGAAAATCACGACAGCTTGCTGGCAAAGATTTTCCGAGGGAGCGAGTCGCAACCGCCAGGTTACGACGGCTCCAGAGTAAAGGAAAAACTATGACTGAATTTGACCTGCAACACGAACAACCTAAACCATCTCTTTTAAAACAAGCCTGGATGGCTGGAAGCCTCGTCGTGGGCGCAACGGCTGGCTTGGTAGGCTCTTTAGAAGCGTTGTCGGCTGATTCGGTTGGAGATGTGGTATTTGGGGTTGGCTTGATTGTGGCTGGCTCGGCTACTGCTGTCGGTGCATTAGAACAATTAGGCTTTAGGCCCGAGCAACCTATTGAAAACTAAGCGGTAATCTGTTAAGATAGAATCTATGGCAAAAAAAGGCGATAAGCGAAAGATTGTAGGTTTGGTGTCCGAAGAAAGTGGCAACCGGACTTATTATACTGTTAAAAATACTCAAAATACCACTGATAAGCTTCGTCTTAAGAAGTACGATCCAGTGCTGCGCAAGCACGTCTGGTACACCGAAACCAAGAAGAACTTGGGACGAAACGAAGTAAAAGGTCGCAAGTAGCGGCCTTTTTTAATGCTCGTAGAATGGTGACAAGGGCTTCTCTAGCTTGCGAATGCGCACCTCATGATTACTGAGTATTTTATGGTGAGCTTCGTTGGCGGCATTTAACGCATCGGCCACGTCATTCGACAATTGATCGATCTTAGCACACAGACGTTTATTCATTCGGTTAACTTTGGCGTCGAGCTTGTCGAGTTTTACCTCTACTGCGCTGATTCTAGCTTCTAAAGCATCGACTCTTGCTTCAAGTTTGTCGAACCTGGCTTCTAAAGCATCAACTTTTGCCTCTAGTCTTTCAAGTCGCGCTTCTAATTGGTCAAACCTAACCTCTAACTGGTCAAATCGTGATTCTAACTTGTCAAATCGTGATTCTAACTTGTCAAATCGCTTTTCTAGATTATCAAAGCGCACCTCTAAATGGTCGAGCCTCGATTCAAACTTGTCAAACCTTGCCTCCAAAGAAGTAAACTTCTCTTCGAAGAAGTCCTTGAGGTCATTCATGAAGGCGGGTAAGTTATCCATGAGCCCAGCATAGCAACGAAATATTAAACAATTCTTAACTCGCGCATTGTTTACAACAAAAAAGCCCAAACCAACCGGCTTGGACGTTTTTATTGGCAGGGGAGACAGGACTTGAACCTGCGACACCTGGTTTTGGAGACCAGTGCTCTACCAACTGAGCTACTCCCCTATGAGCACTGCGCCATTATATCAGGAACAGGGCTGGCGGTCATCTGACTCTTCTCAACAAGGGCGAAATCTGGTATACCTATAGCAATGGGAAAACTCGCACCAAACAAACCAGTTCTTATCATGCTCTTCGGTTATCCGGGATCCGGTAAGACTCATTTTGCCAGTGAACTAAGCAACGCCATGAGCGCCGCTCACATTCAGGGTGACCGTTTGCGACACGAGTTATTCGAAAAACCGCGCTATGACAAACAAGAAGACCAGGTTGTCTATAACCTCATGGAATATATGGCCGAGGAGTTCTTGAATGCCGGCGTTAGCGTAATCTTTGATACAAATGCTACCCGCCTGGTGCAACGCCGGGCCTTGCGTGATATTGCCCGCAAAGCCAAGGGTATTAGCTTGATAGTTTGGCTTCAGACCGACCAAGAGAGCTCAATGGCACGCATTGCCGCCCGTGATCGCCGCCGCAGTGATGATAAATTTGCCCGACCTTACACCAAAGAACAGTTCAAGCTAGTTGTCGGTAGCATGCAACGTCCGCAAAACGAAGACTACGTGGTTATTAGTGGTAAACATCCATTTAAGATGCAGAGCAACGCCATAGTTAAGAAACTGTATGATTTGGGCGTAATTTCGACTGATACAGCCGCCAATAACGTGGCTAAGCCAGGTCTGGTTAATTTGGTACCAACGGCTGGTCGGGTTGACCTCAAACGCCGCAATGTTGTCATTCGTTAACTGAGCAACTATGGCCCACAAAGTATTTGAGCTCGACAATATCGGGACCGTCTACGTATATAAGCGACGTGGCGCCAAGAACATGCGCTTAAGTGTTAATAGTGATGGCAAAATTCGCGTATCCATGCCAACCTGGCTACCGTATCAGGCCGGCCTGACCTTTGCGCAACAAAAGCGCGACTGGTTGGCGACACAATCACAGCGTGAAGTCTTTAAGAATGATCAGCGGATTGGTAAGTACCATACCTTAAGATTAATTTCCAAATCAGAAATTCTAAATACGAAAACTAGGCTGCTAGATACGGAGGCAATTGTTTACTACGGTGCGGCCGCCACCGAGTCACAGATTCAGACCGCGGCACACGACGTCGCTAAGCGCGCCGCCAAGGCTGAGGCCGAACAGCTATTGCCGCAACGACTTAAGACTTTAGCTAATCAGTACGACTTCAGCTATAACGCGTTGAGCGTTAGGCACTTAAAATCACGCTGGGGAAGTTGTAGTTCCAAACATGACATTACCCTTAACTATTACTTAATGCAGTTGCCCTGGGAACTGATTGACTATGTCTTGGTGCACGAACTGGCACACACCCGCCACTTGAACCATAGTTCGGCCTTTTGGGCGACCGTCGAAGCCTGCTTGCTCGACTACAAAAAGCGCCGCCAACAGCTAAAACACTTCCAGCCGAGCCTATTGCCTGTTAAAAGCGCCTAAACGGCTCGGGGTGTGGCATAATAGTGAAATGGTAAAGCTTATTCCGCACACCCGTAGCAGTGCCGCGATCGATCACGAACGCTTGAATAGCTTAATTAACAGTATGGCCGATGGCGTCATTGCAACTAGTGCCGAAGGTAAGATCGTACTTTATAATGGCGCGGCCTTGAACATTCTTGATATAAACAGCGCCATGAAAGACAAATTTCTGTCGCAAACCATGCGCTTACTCGACAAGAACAATCAGCCAGTTGATGTTCATACCCTTGTCATGTCGGTCAAACGACCCTTTACTAGTCGTGATTACCGCCTACAGTACCCTGATAACAACACTATTAACCTCTATCTGAGCATTGCTCCGGTTCACCTAGGTTTTGGGTCGGGTATGCAGGGCTATGTGGTGCTGCTGCGCGACATTACCCGCGAAAAGTCATTAGAAGAAGAGCGTGATGAGTTCATTAGTGTGGTTAGCCACGAACTGCGCACGCCAATTGCCATTGCCGAAGGCAACATCGGCAACGCCTTGTTTATCGCCCAGAAAGACCCTAACAGTAATCCGGCCATTGTTGAGGCCCTCACCCAAGCTCATGATCAAACCACCTTTTTAGCCGGCATGATTAACGACCTGGCCACCCTGTCGCGAGCCGAACGCGGTAAGTTAACGCTCGAAATTGAGTCAATCAACGCCCACGAACTAATGCAAGAACTGGTCAAGAACTACTCACCTCAAGCTACCGAGAAAGGCCTAACCTTACAGGTTGATCTGGACAAAAACTTGGAGCTACTTAACTCTAGCCGGTTGTACGTGCGCGAGATCCTGCAGAACTTTATAACCAACGCTATTAAGTACACCGAAAAGGGTGGTGTCACCATTGGTGCCCGTCAAAAACCAGGGGCCGTTGAATTCTACGTACAAGACACTGGTATTGGCATTAGTAAATCGGATCGCGAAAAAGTCTTTGATAAATTCTTTAGAAGCGAAGACTACCGGACGCGTCAAAGTAGCGGCACTGGCCTGGGACTTTATGTGACCATGAAGCTGGCGCGATTAATTCATGCTGAGATCGAAATGGCTTCTGAGCTGAACAAGGGTTCGGTGTTCAAAATTACGGTGCCTAACTTGAAGGCTTGACCCCAGAGGCCATCTAGAGTATATTGACACCAGCGAAAACCTCCATATATGGTAGGTTTTTTAATTTCAGGACAGTTTTATTAAGGCAAGGTGGAGAAGTAAGAGCAATGGCAGATAAGAAAACAACCGCAAAGCGTAGTCAGACCGTTCGCGAACGTAGTCAAGCCGATAATGCCGGCACTAAGACTCGTCGCTTACGTAAAACTGCCACTACGGCTGCTAAACCGGCCAAAGCTGCTCAGAAGGGCTTAAAAACGGCATCCAAACCGTTTAAACCGCTGGCTAAACCTTTCAAAACCAAACCAGCCCGCAAAGCTGGCCGTATTCTGAGTACTGTTCTGTTAATCAACTACTTACGTGGTAGTTGGCACGAGCTCCGACAAGTCAGCTGGCCAGACCGCAAAACCACTGCCAAGCTCACGCTGGCCGTATTCATTTTTGCCGTGGTGTTTGGTTCGATTATTGCCCTGACCGACTTTGTGCTTGATAAGGTGTTTAAGAAGATATTGCTAAGTTAGAAACTAAGGAGTTCAAGAAAATATTATGGTAAAACGATACGACACCACTAAACAATGGTACGCCATCCACACTTACAGTGGTTACGAAGAAAAGGTCGCCGAAAGCATCCGCCAGCGCGCCGATTCATTAGACATGGCCGACAAAATCTTTCAGGTTTTAGTTCCCAAAGAAAAGATGATCGAAGTTAAGAACGGCAAACGTAAAGTTGTCGAAAAGCGCATCTTCCAGGGTTATGTCTTGGTTCAGATGAAACTTAGCGAAGATGCTTGGTACATTGTTCGTAATACCCCTTCGGTAACTGGCTTTGTTGGTTCTGGTACCGAACCTACCCCAGTTAGTGACGACGAAATGGAAAAGATCATGAAGCGTATGGGCCGTGCCGAGCCTAAGCACAAGATCGACTTTAACGAAGGCGAAGTCGTTAACATCACCGACGGTCCATTCAAGGGCTTTGACGGTACCATTAACGAAATTGACGCTCAAAAGGGCAAGCTCAAAGTTTTGGTCAACATGTTCGGCCGCGAAACACCGGTTGAGCTGGACAGTCTTCAAGTTAAGCGCGTCTAGACCACTGTAGACAACAGAGGTAATCTGTAGTATAATCAACCAGTTACGCACACACTAACGTGCAAATGCGAAATCTTAATATCTAAATGCTAAAGGTCGCTTCA
The DNA here is from genome assembly GCA_030916945.1 of Patescibacteria group bacterium. Classification (GTDB taxonomy): domain Bacteria; phylum Patescibacteriota; class Saccharimonadia; order Saccharimonadales; family JAUPVS01; genus JAUPVS01. The sequence continues at coordinate 25,993 of JAUPVS010000011.1, read as the reverse complement.
ACTTTTAGAGTTTCGAAATTAGATATTAGAATTTCCATCAATAGGAGAATTTATGGCCGACGCCAAAAAAGTTAAAGCAAATCTAAAGATGAAAATCCCAGCTGGCAAGGCCAGTGCAGCGCCACCAGTTGGTAGCACCCTTGGTCAGTACGGTGTTAACATGATGGACTTTGTTCAGCCATTTAACGACCAAACCAAAGAAATGCGCGGCACCGTAACCGCTCATATCACCATTTATGACGACCGTTCAATGGACTTTCGCGTCGTTAGTGCCCCTACCGACGACCTAATCCGTGAAAAGCTCAATATCAAGAAAGGTTCCGGCAAGCCCAACAGCGAAAAGCTAGCCCAAAAGCTCAGCGACGCTCAGTTGACCGAAATCGCCGAAGCCAAGGCCCACGATATGAATACCGACGACATCCCGGCCGTTAAGAAGATGGTAGCTGGCACCGCCCGCTCCATGGGTGTAGAAATCGATGGCTAACACTGGCGAGAACCAATTCCCAGTTGACCCAGTATTGCGAGAAAGTCTTGAAGCTTTTCGTAATTTTGAGTTAACTGATGCTGCTGGTGAGCGTATTCGAAGAGCTGTATTTGGCATTGTTCACGGCGCAACGCCAGTTGAACTACATGACAATTATGATGGCCAGCCGCTAAACGGGACGGTCCGACCAGTTATGGACTACGAGAAGGCTCGCCCTGACCTGATGTTTACCGACCGCGACCGCCTGCATGCCAACCGGGCTGTAAAACAAGGCGAAGCGGATTCAGCCTTAATTGAACGCCTTAAAGCTCAAGCCACAACCGGTAAAAGCCACCAGGCTGCCTTCTTTTTAGGGGCATTAGGTATAGAATCAAGTAATTAAAGTTGTGGGAGGCCGTCGAAACGCCGCTAGTACCACATAAAGGAGATAACCATGGCAGAAACTAAGAAAACTAGCAAAGCCGCTGAAGAGCGCGCAAAACTCGAAGCCATTAAGGCACAGGAAACAGCTGTTGTCGAACAGGAAGCGGCCGAAATTGTTGCTACTGCCGAAGTAGCAGCTGACGCTAAAGAAGACGCTAAGACAGCCAAGGCTGGTAAACGAAGTGCCAAGGCTCTTAAAGAAGCCGAGGCCAAAGAAGAGAAAGAAGCGCGCAAGGAATCTGGTGAAGCCGACAGCAAACCCAAGCAAAAGCAGAACCCGCCTAAGAGCCAATTAGAGCGCAAGAGCAAGCAATACCGCAAGTTAGCCGAACAGATTGAAAAGGGCAAGGAATATAGTCTAAAAGAAGCCTTGGATCTAGCTACTAAAACTAGCCCGGTTAAATTTGACGCTACTGTCGAGATGCACGTTCGTTTGGGTGTTGACCCGCGTCACGCCGATCAGAACATCCGTGACATGGTAGTTTTGCCAGCTGGTACTGGTAAGTCGGTTTGTGTAGCCGTTTTTGCCGAGGCCGATGCCGCCGCAGCTGCTCTTAAGGCTGGTGCCGACATTGCTGGCGAAGAAGACATCACCAAGATGCTCGACAAGGGTAACTTTGATTTCGACATCCTCATTGCCCAACCAGCTCAAATGGCTAAACTTGGTAAGTACGCTCGTGTGCTTGGTCCAAAAGGTTTGATGCCTAACCCTAAGAGCGGCACCGTTTCTAACGATGTTGCTAAGGCTGTTACCGAAGCCAAGGCCGGCCGCGTCGAATTCCGTGTCGACAGCACTGGTATCGTTCACCTTGGTGTTGGTAAAGTCAGCTTTGGTAAAGACAAGCTCGAGCAAAACGCCCGGGCCGTTCTTAACAGCATCAAAGCCGCTAAACCAGCCAGCATTAAAGGTACCTACGTTAACGCCATTCACGTCACCACCAGCATGGGTCCAAGTATTAGCGTTGCCCCAACCGAAGTTTAGCCCGTATAATAGGCTTTATGCCTAACCGTTCGCGTAAAGAATTCAAAACCTACGCAAAACACCTTAAGCAGCTTAACCCCGAAGAGGGTTGTGAGTTCTGTAAGTTTACGCCTGATACAGAACAGGTCCTACATGAACATCGCTACTTTTGGGTCGTTAAGAATATATTTCCATATTCGCTCTGGGATGAGCTGACTGTACTGGACCACCTAATGCTTGTGCCCAAGCAGCACACCGACAGCTTAGACGAGCTACCCGAAGAAGCTGCTGTCGAGTTTGTAAAACTCATCAGTAGCTACGAAGCCAAGGGTTATGGCGTGTTCGCGCGCGCTCCTCAGTCTAAGACTAAGTCGATCGCCCACCAGCACACACACTTAATCAAGAACGATCATCAGCACAAGAAGTTCCTATTGTACTCGCGCCGACCCTACCTAAGGATAAGTTTGTAATGGTAATCGTTGGCATTACCGGCGGCATTGATCACGGCAAGACTAGCTTGGGCGAAGCCTTTCAGTCTTTAGAGACGCACGCTACGCATTACGAAAGCTCGGCCGTTATTACTAACCTGGCCGAAGCCTGGTTGGCGACTGTCCCGGTTCTACCGGCAGCCGATGACATCGAAGCCATAAACGACTGGCTCAAACACCTGGTTCCGTTGATAAACACTGGTTTTGAACAAAGCTGTAGTTTCGAAGATATAGCTTTACATCCAAACGACATCAAAGAACACCCAGAAAACTATGCCAAGCTGTTTGCTTACCTAAAAAACCCGCACACTGACCTGTCAAAGCCCGGTGAGGCCAATAAGCAGCTCTATAGACCGCTATTGCAGTGGATGGGCGGTTATTTGGTGTCTACCGTCGACGATGGCATCTGGTATAAGCAGATTGTCCGCTTTATTAAGCAGGACGAAGCCGCCGGGATCGTGCTAAGTACCGTTGGTGGCTTACGTTTCCCGCATGATGGCGAAATACTTAAAGAAGCCGGGGCCACGATTATAGAAGTCGAGCGGCCTGGGTTAGACCAAACCGACACAGCCGACCCCACCGAACGCCAGCGTCAGCAAATCAAAGTTGATTGCACTGTATATAACGACGGCACATTGGGCGATTTGCAGAACTGTGCCCGCCAGATCTATCAGCATATTTTAAAGGGTAGTCTGCAAGCCAATTACCACGCCAGCAGAGATTTGCGCTAGTGCTTTAAAAAAGGTTGTAATATTTGTCGAGCAGCTTGCGTCAGCTATTTGACAAATCGTACAATATGTACAGATTTGGAGGGTTCATGGGAGTATATAGCAACACACAAATTCGTGCCGCATTAGACGATGGTCATATCGTTTGTGTGCCGTTTAACCCCCAGCAGGTGTCTCAGGCCAGTATGGATGTAACCCTTGGGTACTACTACTATCGTACTGGTCAAACTCATAAGGGCTACGTTTACAATCCTTTTGATAAAAGCGATGTTAGCCGCTACTTCGGCGAAGCCCAGCAGGCCGTTATCCACCAGGATTGGTGCAACACCAACGGTGTTAAGTTGCTCGAAGGCATACCACCCGAGCACCCGGTTATACCGCTTAAACCAGGCGAACGCATTTTGGCGCACACCCATGAATTCTTTGGCATTAAACCGCCCGGCGCCTGTGAAGTAAAAAGTCGTTCCAGCTGGGGACGTAACGGTATTGCCGTCTGTTTTGATGCTGGTTGGGTCGACCCCGGCTACATCAACCGCCTAACACTAGAAATCTATAACCTCAACGAGCACGAAACTGTATTGCTGCCAGTTGGCGAACGCATTGCCCAGATTGTCTTTCATGAAACCGGCGAAGTAGAAGGTAACTACGGTGAAGGCCGCGATGGCGGCTTTAGTGGTAAGTATCAGCAGGGAACCGATCTAGACGAGCTAATCCGTACCTGGACACCACACCAGATGTTGCCACAGGCCTACAAAGATAACCGCCACCTACCGGAGGCAATCCAAGGTTTAAAAGCCCGATGAGCCCGAAGACACCCAAAAGAAACGGGTTGTTCATTGTCATCGAAGGCACCGATGGCTCGGGCAAGGGGACTCAGTTCAAACTCCTTAAGGAACGGCTAACTAAAGATGGCTATGATGTGGCTAGCTTTGACTTTCCGCAATACGATCAAGACTCCAGCTACTTTGTCCGCGAGTATCTAAATGGCAAATATGGCACGGCCGAAGAAGTCGGCCCCTACACTGGGTCGCTATTTTACGCGCTCGACCGTTACCAAGCCGCCCCGCAAATACGCCAAGCGCTAGAAGAAGGCAAGGTAGTTATCGCTAACCGTTACACCGGCTCTAACATGGGCCATCAGGGTACCAAGTTCGCTTCTTTAGAAGAAAGAAAGGGCTACTTTATCTGGCTCGATAACCTGGAATTCGAACTATTAGGCATACCCCGCCCCAGCGCCAGCATTGTCCTGCGCGTCCCGGCCGAAACCGCCCAGCAACTAGTTGGTCAAAAAGAAGCCCGCTCTTATACAAACAAAACACATGATCTACACGAGGCCGATCTATCGCATCTACAACGTGCTGTTGAAGTTTACGATAATATCTGTGAGTTATTCCCGCGCGACTTTGTAAAGCTTGACTGCGTTCAAGGGGGTAAGTTACAGCCCATTGAGGTTATTCATGAACAAATCTGGCAAAGCCTGCAAGACATTCTGCCACCCAAAACCGAATCAACTGGTTCATTACAAACTGTTAAGGTTGAAAACCCATACGTGCGTAAGACCGACTATGGCTACGAAGTTACCGAAGCCGGCAAAGTCTTTTTGGATGAGTCGGTTACTAATAGCGAAGATGACGTTTACGGCTTTACCGATAAACTCGGCCCGATGACGATTGCCGCTGCTATGGCTCGCCTGAGTCGGCGCGGCGACGACATGCGCGTGACAATTTTGGATGAATTCGCCCAGGCCGCCGGCAAAGACGCCAAGCTACTGCAGCGCGTCATTACCGCCTACGGTGATGATTCTGTCCAACAACTAATTGGCCAATACATGGTGGTCGAAAACGCCTCTAACTTACTGACCAAGAAGCTAGAATGGGGTCGTTTGGCCGCCTACCTGGAGCAATCAACCCGCTATATCTACTTTGATCAGAAAGACAAGGACGGTAAGTACCGTTACTACGTGCCGGAGCACTTTTCTAAAGAAGTAAAGACCGAGTATTGCCGCGTCATGGATCAAATTTTTGATCTGTATTCGGATATGGTCCACAAACTAACCGAGTATGTCCAACAGAACTCCACCACGCCAGCCGCCGAAAGAGATATTGCCTGGAAAGGGGCAATTCGGGCTCAAGCCTGTGATGCCGCTCGGCCAGTTTTACCGGTGTCGACCAAAGCCACCGTGGGCATTTACGCGTCCGGTCAGGCCTTAGAAAGCCTAATTATGCACCTCTTGAGCGATGAATTGCCCGAAGCTCGTATAACTGGCCAGAAGATCCTCGACGAAGCTCGCAAAACCATTCCAACCTTCTTGGAACGCGCCGATAAACCTGACCGGGGTGGTGCCACCATTGCTTATCGTGCTAACACCTACAAAGCAGTTAAGCAACTAGCTGAAGAATATCTACCACAGTCACATGCCGACCAAACCGAGGCCGTCCAATTGGTGGACGTTTGGCCGCGTAACGAAGTTGATCTGTTGCCAGAAATGCTCTATGAACACAGTAGCTTGCCGCTGCGCGACATTGCTAAAGAAGTTGATAGCTGGACGTACGAACGCAAAATCCAGGTATTTACGGCATTTGTGGGTGAAAGGCTCAACCGGCGCCATAAACCGGGTAGAGCGCTCGAAAAAGCCCACTACAGCTGGGATTTAGTCTGCGACTACGGTATATTCCGCGATTTACAGCGCCACCGCATGGTTGACGCCTTTGAATGGCAATTCTTAACTCCGCGTTACGGCTACGAAATACCACAATTAGTCGAGGATGCCGACCTGTCCGACAGCTTTGAAGCCTGCTTTGACTTAAGTCTAAAACTGTACAGCTTCTTACAGCAAAACGACCATGGCCTAGAAGCCCAGTACGCCACCTTATTAGGTCACCGCATGCGCTGGAAGATCACCTACAACGCCCGCGAGGCCTTCCATCTACATGAGTTAAGAACTTCGCCACAAGGCCACCCCGGCTACCGCAAACTGGTCCAAGACATGCACGAAAAAGTCGCCCAAGTTCACCCCATGCTGGCTGACGCCATGATCTTTGTAAACAAGGGTGAAGACGAAGAGCTAACACGTTTAGCCGCAGAGAAGTACACCCAGTTTAAACTGCAGCAGTTGAGCTAGTGTCCTGGTCTAACATGGCTACCTGTTTAGCGACAACATCTTCGCTCTCACGCAAAGCGGCAACCAGTGAAGACAAGCCGAACATTCGCTCGTTATAGTCGAAACCATTACGTTTGCGGTCTCGGGCTGTCACAATTTCGTAACGTAATTCAATCTGCTGTATTTGCAGCGGGTCTTGGCTAATATGCTCTACCTTATCGCCTCTAAGCATACCACCGACGGCAAGGGCTTCTAAATCAGACATCGGCGGCTCTATATTGCCGACAAGTTCAAGACCAACCTCTATCGCCAGAGGTGTCCATGTAAATGATTCGGCTAGTCGTTCTTCGTTGATTCCCATAATATTCACTTTGCTCAGAAATTTTATAACCGTCCGCTATATTCGTCAATGATGTCTAGTATTGTCATCGTAAAGGCCCGCGGGATTGGTGATATGCCCTGGGCACGCAAATCTTTGGCCACATCGTCCTGACGGTAGTTAGCCAATCGGTTTTCGATATCTTCGACACACTCGATCGAGTAACCAAGCAAGGCCTCGCTTTCCAGCTTTAGAAGCAGGGCAGGGTTCTGTAAGCTACGCCGTGTAACAGTGGGATGAGCCTCAAAGTGATACTTCTGGAAAGCGTTTACATATGTAGCTGTGCAATCAAGCACACCAACCGCATCAGGCTGCCTCTGCTCAAGTAGTTCCGCAAGCTCCTGGCGCGCAAAAGCTAGCTGTTGTCCAGCTACTACTTCTGAATCAAGTTGTTGCATATCGGCTTCGATGATGGCCATAGAACTTCTCCCGTTAAAAAAACCGACTCCCTCGTGGTTGGAAGCCGGTCTATTTGTATCGATTATATTTATGAACCAGTCATCCAACCATTAGGCAGCAATAAGCACGAGGCCGCAAAAGCGGTTGTGCTTGGCTGTCATGGTTGGGCGATAGGTTTTCACAGGGGTGAATTGTACGCCCCTTGAATGGCTCTGTCAACTAGAAAATTTGACAATTTAACTGAGTTGGTAGAATATAGCATTAATGACTCAACAAGGCATTATTTCTATCATTATTATGCCCCCGCAAGCGCGGCGCTGAGTTATTTTAGTACAGCCAACCAGCCCCGCCTCAGCGGGGTTTTTAAATACAAGCCATAAAACATAAGAAGTAATTAAATGCCCAGCCCAGACCAAACTTACACTTTCGATATCGATCAGATGGTGGATCGGACCGCCGAAGCGGCCGAACGAATTAGTTCGTTTGTACCAGAAACACCACTAGATTATGCCCCGCAGATCAGTCACAGTATCGGCGTCGATGTCAGACTGAAGGATGAAACTGCTACAGCAGTACGTTCATTCAAAGTCCGTGGTGCGCTTAATAACATGCTAGAGATACAAGAACGTGATCCGGACTCACTAAGCAACGGTGTGTTAGCGGCCAGTGCTGGCAACCATGCCCAGGGTGTTGCCTACGCAGCCGGATTTCTTAATATTGAGGCCAAGATTGTTATGCCTCGAACCACGCCTTTAGTGAAAATTCGGGCCGTTGAACAACTTGGCGGCAAGGTAATCTTAGAAGGTGATAGTTATTCTGATGCCTACGATCATAGCCAGTCACTTGTAAAGGACGCTGGCCTACCATTCATCCACCCCTTTAACGACGCCAATACAATCATTGGGCAGGCCACAATTGCTAAAGAGCTCTTGGGATACAATCAAAGCCATGGCCTAACCGACGTATTCGTTCCGGTTGGCGGAGGTGGTTTGCTAGCCGGTATGGCCGCCTATCTAAAACAGCGTCGACCCGATATAAGAGTGGTTGGTGTTGAGCCAGAAGACAGCAGTGCGATGAAGCAATCTTTGGAAGCTGGCTACCCGGTAACCCTTGATCATGTCGGCACCTTTGCCGATGGCGTGGCTGTTAAACGGGTAGGGGATCGAACCTTTAGTATGGTTCGTAAGTACGCCGATGAGTTAATAACAGTTGATAATGATATGATTGCTGCCGCCATCGAAGCCTACTACGATGAAACCCGGCGTATTCTTGAGCCAGCCGGTGCCTTAGCGATTGCCGGCATTACCAGCTTTGCTCAACAAGAACGTTTTGGCTACGATGCAACGGCGGTGGCAGTTTGCAGCGGCGCCAATATGTCCTTCTCGCGCCTAGAACACATTGCAGCGCGCAGTGAGATCGGCCGTCAACGACAGGGGCTATTCGTCATTGAGTTGCCGGAACGACCCGGTGCTTTGTTGCAGCTGTGTGAAGAAGTTATGAATGGACACAGTATTACCGAATTTCGCTACCGTAAGTCACAAGCCGAGCAGGCGCGCTTTATGGTGGGCGTAGAGTTTATGGCCGGTGCCACCCGCGAAAGCTTTGCCGATAGCCTAAAGTCGCATCGTTTTGGCTTCCATGACGTTTCGCACGATCCCTTTACAGAGAGCGGCTATGGCAGTCAGCTGATGAGCTCTGGTAATCCTATTCACCGCGATGAGCGTTTCTTCCACTTAGAATTTCCAGAGCGCCCGGGTGCTTTGACTGGTTTTCTTAAACAAGTTGGTGAGCGCTGGAATATTAGTCTATTTCAGTACAAGAACACCGGTGGCGACCGTGGCAAGGTACTAATAGGCTTTGAAAACCCCGATCCGATTGCCTTAGAGGAAGTACTAAGATCATTTACTAAATGGCATCAGCCTGTTGCCCACTCTACTATGCAGCTGTACACCAATTAACTAGCTTGCACGGTATCTGTTATTTTGTTATAATTACAACCAGTTACCAAAGACAGCGACGGGTACGTAGAAATACAAACCTTAATAATGTCGCCGAGGCACAAACAATTCATTGTTTCGCAGCGATTAAGTCTTTGATGTAAGTCAGAGGCTTTTTTACTGGTAACGCTCCAAGTTCTAGGTCGATACAACTAATAGGAGTAACTATATGGCTCTAACCAAAAACAAGAAAAACGAAGTTGTCGACGAAGTCGCAGAACTCCTGAATGCCTCGCGCATGACGGTTGTGACTGCCTTCCAAGGCACCACTGTTAAAGCGTTGCAAGAACTGCGCCGCGAAGCCAAGCAGAACGGTACCACTCTTAAGGTGGTCAAGAACCGCTTGGTTATTAAGGCTTTGCAGAACAACGAAAACCTTAAGGACGTCGATACGTCGGCCCTTACCGGTATGTTGTTGTACGCCTTTAACAGCCAAGACGAAGCTGCCCCAGCCCAAGTGCTGGCTAACTTCGCCAAGAAACAACCAACCCTACAGTTTGTGGGTGCGATCAGCGCCGACGGCACCTTTATTGCGGCCGACGACGTTAAAGCTTTGGCAGCCTTGCCAAGCAAGGATCAGCTCCGCGGCATACTGGTTGGTACCCTGGCCGCACCATTGAGTGGCTTTGTTAACGTAATGGCCGGTAACGTCCGTGGCGTCTTAAACGTCCTGAACGCCCGCGCCGAATCACTATAAATTAAGGAGAAAAAAGATGGCAGACGAAGACAAGAAAGTTGAAACTCCTAAAGAGTTCGAAAAACTAGTTGCTGAACTCGACAAGATGTCAGCTCTAGAAATTAGCAAGTTCGTAAAGTTCCTAGAAGAGTATTGGGGCGTTAGCGCTGCTGCTCCAGCTGTAGCCATGGCTGCACCAGCTGGCGGCGATGCTGCACCTGCCGAAGAAGCTAAGAGCGAATACGATGTTGTTCTTAAAGACGCCGGCGCTCAAAAGGTAGCTGTTATTAAGGCTGTTAAGGACATCACCGGCTTAGGCTTAGGTGAAGCCAAGGCAATCGTTGACGGTGCTCCTAAGACCGTCCTCGAAAAGGCTAAAAAAGAAGACGCCGACAACGCCAAGAAAGCTTTGGAAGAAGCTGGCGCCACAGTCGAATTGGCCTAACAACTAATTTCTTCTAAAACCAAAAGAGCCCTCTAGCGGGCTCTTTTTAATATCTCAGTAATTTAGCAGTATGGTATGAAGTTTCGGTGTATATATACTGACTGTCTGTTTATACCGGGAATCGTAAACCTCCCCTTAACCCAGGGAAAATCGTTACTGGTTCTAATGGTTACACTATTAAACCGATGCCAACCATATCTTGACCAGGCGTAAGCGTCACGAGCGGTTACGTCTGCGGCATTTACGGGGTTACTAGACTTAGCACTCAAAGCAGTAAGAGTAGCCCTGTCTCTTTGATATTGTGTGAAGCCGTTCCATTCACTATCAGTTATCGAGCCCATAAAACGTACATCATGGGCACCGGTTTTACATACAGCTAGGCGAAGATTATTGAGGTTATGGTTAACGTCGTTCTTAGCGTACGCGTAATCCGAGTCTCTAAGCACAAAAGCCGCTGCCTTGGCCTGAATATCCTTCTTCTGCTGCTGGGTATAGATAAAAGTACCTAAACCGCCCACGATAGCCAGTACGACTACGGCTACCAGGCCCACTTGCCATTTCTTGAAGGATCTTTTAGTACTACGGACTACAGTCTTATTAGATTTACGGTTAGAGGTTTGTTTTGGCATTTTTTGTTCCTTATTATTAAACGTAGCGTAAACAATTTAAGCTTGAGCGTCAACTACATGGTTACTTTTCCACAGAATACCAGCCCCTAATTTTGACTTGGCATTCTAAACATGGTAGCTTGAGGGCATAAAGTGTAGGTAAACAAAGACAGAAGTAGCCCGGGGGCCAAATATGGCAGACATAGCAGATAAACAAATCAAACGCCTCAGGGCACTCATCCAAGAAGCCGAAACTAACCTGGCAGCCGCTAAAGAGCTGCTTGTTAGCGTTGTCGGTGATGACCCGGTTGTTACCGCCTCGACCGTAGAAGATAACCTCGGTAAGGTCATCGAAGGTGTCTTTGACGGCCAAAATATGGTCGGCAGCGACGGCAAGACCTACCCAGTACCGGCTAACTATGCTTCTAAATCCAAACTAGTCCAGGGTGACATCTTAAAACTGACCATTGCCGACGACGGTGCCTTTCTTTACAAGCAGATTGGCCCAATTCCGCGCAAACAACTGGTTGGCGTACTCGAACAGAAAGATGGTCACTACTTTGTTAAGGTTGGCGACACCGAATACCGCGTACTGTTAGCCAGCGTTACTTACTTTAAAGCCAAGCCAGGTGATCAAGTCAGCGTTAACGTTCCCGAAGAAGACGGTGCTGAGTGGGCCGCCCTCGAAGCCGCTCTCTAAACTACAACGTTTTAGAATTTAGATATTAGTACTTAGGATTTATACTATAGGTACTATGGGCCAAGCTTTATACCGAAAATACCGTTCTAAGAGTCTGTCCGAAATTGTCGGCCAGGAACATATTATTACCACCCTGCAAAATGCCATCAAAAAGGGTAGCATTAGTCACGCCTATCTGTTTACCGGCCCGCGCGGGGTTGGCAAGACCAGTATCGCCCGAATTTTAGCCCACGAAATCAATGGTCTAGATTATGGATCAGACACACCGCACATCGATATTATTGAGATTGACGCTGCCAGCAACCGGCGTATCGACGAAATTCGTGACCTGCGCGACAAGGTTCACATTGCCCCCACCAGCGCCAAGTACAAGATATACATTATTGACGAAGTCCACATGCTCACCAAAGAGGCTTTTAATGCCTTGCTCAAAACTCTGGAAGAACCGCCAGCTCATGTCATCTTCATCTTAGCCACCACCGAAGCCCACAAGCTGCCCGAAACTATTATTAGCCGCACCCAACGCTTCCACTTTAAGTCGATTGAGCCCACTCAAGCCGTTGAGCACTTGCGCATGATTGCCCAACAAGAGAAGTTGACGATTAGCGACGAGGCATTGGAACTGATTGCCGAGCACGGTGACGGCAGTTTTAGGGATAGCATTGGACTGCTAGACCAGGTTAGTAGTCTGGGTCGACCAATCGAGGCCGACGATGTCCGTGACATGCTCGGTATTGCTCCTAATACCATTGTCGAGGCACTTTTGCAGGCAACTCTTTCGGGAACTCCCAAAACAATTATCGAAACCCTAGAAGATGCCGCCCAACATGGCTACGAACCAAGTTTGCTAGCCAAGCAGCTCATGCAAGCTGTCCGCCAGCAACTTTTGAGCGGTTCAGCGACCCAACCAGTAGTTATGACTGGGCTTTTAAATGAGCTTATCGAGGTGTCAGCCAGCAGCGACCCAGCGCTTAAACTGGAAGTGGTGTTGCTAGGAATCAACTTAAGTACTGGAAATTCTAGTACTGGAAATTCTAAATCCGAAACTCTAAATACTAAAGAAACGATGGCTAAACCTGAAGTTAAAAAGACAGAGGTGGCGGCACCGAAGGCAATAGTCGAAAAACCTAAATCCGAAGCTCTAAATACCAAAGAAGTTGAGCCGGTGCAGGTAACTGACGACTTAAGCAAGGCGTGGGGGCAGGTTCTACAGGCTGTTAAAGCAAAGTACAACACGCTGTACGGCGTCCTGCGCATGGCTCAGCCCAGCGAGACGGAAGATGGTGTTGTTTTGCATTGCCAGTTCGCTTTCCATCAGAAACGCCTTAACGAAGCCAAGAATAAACAGATCGTAACCGAGCTTTTGAGCGCCCAGCTCGGCAAGCCGGTGGCAGTCAGCTGTGTTGTCGAAGCGTCTAAAACTCCATCACCGCCACCAAAAGCCGCCGATCAGCCGACTACAACTGACTCGCTCCAGACCATAAGCAATATTTTTGGCGCCGCTGAAGTGCTAGAATCATAGATACCATGCAACCCGAGGGACTAAATAGCAAGATAACCATTCCACCTCAAAACAGTGAGGCCGAAGCCAGCTTATTGGGTGCCATCCTGATTGACAGTGATGCCTTGGTAAAAGTCGCCGACACCATTCGAGCCGAAGACTTTTATGAGGAGCGTCACCGCCGCATATTCGAAGCGATCAGTAAGCTCAACGAACAACACAGTCCCATCGATGTTCTAACCCTGTCCGACCAGCTTAAGGCCACCGGCTTTTTAGAGGCCGTTGGCGGTGCATCTTACCTAACTGAGCTAACTAACTTTGTGCCAACCGCCGCCCATGTTGAGCAGTACGCCCAAATTGTCGCCCAAAAGTCGTTGCGACGCCGTCTTATTAAAGCTTCGCAAGACATTGTTGGCCTGGGCTACGATGAAGCCAAAGACCTGCAAGAATTAATCGAAGAAGCCGAGACCAAGCTGTTTGAGGTTAGCCAACAACATGTCCAGCAGGACATCGCCAGTATCGAAAACATTCTGGCCGACAGTTTTGAGCGACTCGACGAACTACATAAAGATAAGGGCAAACTGCGCGGCGTACCAACCGGCTATAAAGATCTTGATGCCAAGCTGGCTGGCCTGCAGCGATCTGACTTGTTTATTATTGCCGCCCGCCCGTCTATGGGTAAAACCGCCTTTATGTTGAACCTGGCCCATAACGTCGCCGTCACAGCCCAAGAAGCGGTGCTGATCTTTAGCCTCGAGATGGGTAAGGAACAACTGGTTGATCGTATGCTGGCTCGCGAATCGGGTGTTGACGCCTGGGCCTTAAGAACCGGTAACTTATCGGATAGTGATTTTGAAAAGATTGGCCACGCCATGGGAACCCTTAGCGAGGCCAAGATATACATCGATGACACTCCTGGCATTACAGTTAGCGAAATGCGCACCAAAGCCCGACGTGAGGCGCACCAACATCCACTCGGCTTGGTAATTGTCGACTACCTGCAGTTGATGAGCGGCGGCTCGCGTTTTGGCGGCGAATCTAATCGGGTCCAAGAAATTTCCGAAATATCACGTGGTCTTAAAGGGATTGCTCGCGAGTTAAATGTACCGGTTATTGCCCTCAGCCAGTTAAGTCGTTCGGTCGAAAGCCGCACACCACCACACCCTCAGCTATCTGACCTGCGTGAATCGGGTTCGATCGAACAAGATGCCGACGTGGTGGCCTTCCTATACCGCGAAGACTACTATAACCCCGAAACCGATCGGGCTAATATTATGGACGTTATGATCAAAAAACACCGTAACGGACCGGTTGGTAATGTCGAACTGTACTTTGACCGCGAAAAACAGCGCATCAGCTCACTCGACACCAAGCATGACCAGCCTTTCCGCGACTAAATAATGCTATACTAGGCATAAGCATGAGCAAGCATTTGAGTAAGTTGGTGGGGGACTATTGGCGACAGGCTTTGGTATTCGTACTGATTGCCGGTTTTGTAGTAATGGTTCTGTGGTATCAACTTGGCACACTGGTGCCAGGCTTTAGCAGCCCAGAACTAGCCGCCCGTGCCAACGCCAATTCTTTCCGTAAGATTCTGGAAAACCCCTTATTCTTGCCCCATAAGCTAATGCAATACGCCCTGATAAGCTTGGGCCACAGCGGAGCTTTTTGGATGCGGACGGTTAGCGCCTTGTGGGGTTTGGCCGTCATTGTAGTCTTCTTTGATATCATCCGTAACTGGTACAGCCGGCGCGTCGCCTTATTGGGTGGAGCGCTCTTTTTGTGTTCGGCCTGGTTTTTGCATTTTGCCCGCCTGGGTACACCGGAAATTATGTACGCCACCACCATTGGCCTACTCTGGGTTGGCGTTCGACTCAAATCGGTTAATGCCCCGCGTATCCGAACCATCCTAGCTAGCATCGTCATTCTAGGCTGCAGTCTGTATGTACCAGGCCTGGCCTGGCTGATTATCCCTATGCTAGTTTGGCAACGCAAGGTGGTCTTAAGCGAGTTAGCCTCGATACCGCGCGGGCTAGCTGCTCTTACGGTTGTTAGCGTCATGATTGGTCTGGCACCGCTAGTTTACAGTTTTGTACTAAATCCTATACTGATTCGCGACTGGCTGTACATACCGTCTAGATTCAATATTGGCTTGTTCTGGTCCAATTTATGGCACATACCGGTTTGGATCGCTTTGCGCGGACCAGCCCTGCCGGTTTACTGGTTGGGACGCACACCAATGTTTGATGTCTTTAGCCTGGTCATGGCGGTATTAGGCTTGTTCGTCCTTAACTACTATCGTTTATTAGACCGCGTCCGGGCTGTCATAATCATAATCTTGCTTGGCTTTGTCTTGGCTATCTTTAATGGCTGGATTGCGCTGGCCGTTGCCATGCCATTGATGTTCGTAGTCATCACCGCCGGCGTCGCTCTATTCCTGCAACAATGGTTCACCGTGTTCCCACGTAACCCCTTAGCACGTATCGTGGGAGTATCGATTGTATCGTTTGTAGTTGCCTTAGCCTGCACCTACAACTTACGTAGCTACTTTATTGCCTGGCCACGCACACCTGCCACCAAGGCAGTCTTTAATAAATCACCATAATAGTTAAACTCTAATTTCTAAATGCTATGGTTTGGGGCAGTTAGGGAGCCGTGTCTTCCGCAGCGCAGCGAGGACTCACGGCGACTGACCTGCCATCACAGCCGTCTAGAATTTAGAGATTAGTGTTTAGTATTTTGCTATAATGATTGGATAACGAAGGAGTTATTATGAGTCGATTTGACCAAGCCAAGATGCTGATGCAAGCCCGCAAAGTTCAGAAAGAATTACAAAAGCAGATTATTACCGTCGAAAAGGGTGACGGGGCTGTTAAGGTAGAAATTACTGGCGAGCAAAAGATTAAGAAGATCCACATCGACCCGGACTATGTTGATCTTGATGATATTCGCGAGTTAGAGCGCAACATCGAAGAAGCCGTAAAAGAAGCCATCGCCGAGAGCCAAAAAATTGCCGCCGAAAAGATGCAGCCCCTGATGGGCTCATTGGGCGACCTCGGACTTTAGAATTTCGAATTTAGAAATTAGGATTTAATGAAGATACTGCCGCCAGCCTTAGACGATCTGATTGAAGCCCTGGGTTTGTTGCCAGGGGTCGGTCCGCGTACGGCTGAGCGCTACGCCTACTATCTATTAAGAACTGCTCCCGACAAAAGCAAGCAGCTGGCCGCCAAACTCGACAATTTGCATGCCAACATCGATTACTGCCCCAAGACGTTTGCTTTAATCGAGAAGGGGCAGAAGTATTCTGATCTGTATACCGACGCGTCACGCGATAAAACCATTATTGCCGTCGTCGCCGAGCCGTTTGATATCGTGGCGTTAGAAAAAACCGGTAGCTTTAAGGGCACCTACCATGTTCTGGGCGGTCTGGTTTCGCCAATCGACGGTATTGGCCCCGAACAGCTACATATTAGTGAGTTGGTTAAGCGTATCGACGAAGACAAGGTTACCGAAATCATCCTGGCCACCAACGCCAGCGTAGAGGGGGAGTCAACCGCCCTCTACATCCAGCAACAACTCGGTGACCGAGCCGTTAAAATTAGCCGCCTGGCCCGTGGTCTACCGATTGGCTTGGACTTAGAGTATGCCGACCAGCTAACTCTGAGCCGCGCCCTCGACGGCCGGCAGCTCATGTAGCCGTCAGATAAGGTATACTAGAACTAATGAAGACACCTGTGTATCCCGAAGCTGCTCAAATTGCCACGAGCCTTAAGAATGCCCGTACGGTGGTTATATTGCAGGCCGACAATCCCGACGGCGACAGCCTAGCCAGCGCCCTAGCCTTGGAACATATTATGGGCGACCTTGGTCTTGAACCGTATCTGTACTGCGGTATTGATATGCCAGCTCATCTTAAGCATCTACCAGGCTGGGATCGAGTAAATAAGGAACTGCCCAAACAGTTTGATGTCAGCATTATCGTCGACACCAGTACCGACGACCTGTTTGAGTCGTTAAAATCCAGCAACCAACGCCAGTTAATTGCCAGTAAACCCTGCATCGTGCTCGATCATCATAACGTCGAAGCCGGTATCCCTTACGCGACGGTTATATGCAACCACCCGGTCGTTGCTACCGGCGAACTAATCTATGAACTGTCTAAACAACTGCAGTGGCCTTTGAATAAAACCGCTAAGGAAATGCTAGCCGCCTCAATTATGTCCGATAGCCTGGGGCTAACCAGCGAAGGCACCGGCGCCCGCAGTATTCACATCATAGGTGAACTGGTAGAAGCCGGTGTCAGCTTGGCTAAGCTCGAGGCTTTACGCCGTGATTTGATGCGCAAATCACCCGAACTTACCCGTTACAAAGGTGAACTCCTGCAACGCGTCGAATATCACAGCGACGACCGGATTGCCACGGTAACCATTCCTTGGGAAGAAATTCAAACCTACAGCCCGATTTACAACCCGTCCGTTTTAGTAATGGACGACATGCGTCTAACCGAAAACACCGACATCGCCATTGCTTTTAAAGTCTACAAAGACGGCAAGGTAACTGGTAAGATCCGCGCCAACTACGGTGTGGGTATTGCCAATAGTCTGGCGCAAGCCTTTGGCGGTGGCGGTCACAAGTATGCCAGCGGTTTTAAAGTCACCGACGGTCGCCCCTTCGACCAAGTAAAGGTCGAGTGTATAAAAACCGCTACCGAACTACTCGACAAACTTGAACAGGAAGCCACCGATGAAACTGCATAATACTCTCAGTAAAAAGATCGAAGATTTTGAACCGCTAAAAAAGGGTCAGGCCACCATATATAGTTGTGGTCCAACCGTCTATGACCATATTCACATCGGTAACTTACGAGCCTTTGTAACGGCTGACATTCTGCGTCGCAGCCTGCAGTCGGCTGGGTTAACGACTAAGCACGTTATGAACTTTACCGACGTCGACGATAAGACAATTCGCCGCAGCCAAGAAACTGACCCCAATAGCAGCCCCGAAGCTGCCCTTAAGAACCTGACCAGAGAATACGAGCAAATCTTTTTAAATGACATGCATGCCATCGGCAATGACGTTGATGCCGTCGAGTTTGTCCGCGCCACCGATAGTATTAGCGCCATGCAGGAACTCATTAGCAAGCTCCACCAGGAAGGCTTTGCCTATATTGCCGACGATGGCGTATACTTTTCTATCCAAAAATACCGAGCGGCCGGTAAAAAGTACGGTCAACTGCTCGAACTAAAGGCCGCCAATACCAGCGAGGCCCGCATTAATAATGATGAGTACGATAAAGAATCGGTGCATGACTTTGCTCTTTGGAAAACCCAACGCGGCAACGAACCGGCCTGGCCGTTTGAACTTGATGGCCATAACCTGACTGGTCGTCCCGGTTGGCATATTGAATGCTCGGCTATGAGCGTAACTGCCTTAGGCCAGCCATTCGACATTCACACTGGTGGCGTCGACCTAATTTTCCCGCACCACGAAAACGAAATTGCCCAAAGCACAGCCACCAACGACCAACCGTACGCCAATTACTTTGTTCATAACGAACACTTGTTAGTAGAAGGTCGCAAAATGGCAAAAAGCGCAAATAACTTCTTTACTTTGCGCGACATTCGCGAAAAGGGCTATGAGCCGATTGTCTTTAGAATCTTGGTTTTACAAGCACACTACCGTAGTGCCCTTAACTTTAGCTGGGCCAATCTAGAAGCTGCCCAGAACCGTCTGCAGGCCTTTTACGCTATGGCCGCGCTCCGTTGGCAGACCGGTGGCGACCAAGACAATAAACAATCTATTGAAACAGCGGCGGCCGCATTGCTAGAGCAGGCCCACAACGATCTTGACACGCCTCAGATGCTGGCCACCATCAGCCAATTGGCCAAGACACTAGAAAGCAGCCGTCTCAGCCCCAACGACCAACCAGCCTTTGTGGCATTACTCGAGCAGATCGATGACCTGCTGGGTTTTGATCTAGCCGAACAGACCGACATCACCGACGAACAGAAAGACCTGTTAGAACGCCGCGAGCACGCTCGCAGTAAGCAGAATTGGGAAGCCACCGACGCCTTACGTAATGAGCTAGCCAAATCTGGGCTGGGCGTACGCGACACGGCACATGGCCAAATCTGGTATTTTAACTAAGCTTCTTTGACGCTTTCTTCGGTAGGGACCAACGCGTCACCAAAATGATGTTCGACTAAGATGCGCAGACAACCGGCTACCGGGATGGCAATGAAGGCGCCCAAGATGCCACCAAAGCCAGCACCGATCAAGGCAGCCATAAAGACTAGGAGCGGGGTTAGCTGATTAGTTTTAGCTTGAATATGAGGCTGCAAGGTGGCGTTTTCGATCTGTTGATAGATAGGGAAGTAGATAGCCATAATAATCGCCAGTGGCGTTGATACAAACAGGCTCAAGATGACCACGATAACAGCAGCGATCGTGTTACCAATGAGTGGGATCAAACCAAACAAGAAGACGATTCCAGCTAGAGCAGCGGCGTTAATGCTGGCATTGGTTATCTGGCTAGCGATCATAATGGCAATGAACGAGAAGAATGAAGCAATCGCGGCAATCAGCACCTGACCGTTAACATAGCCAGTGACAACTTTATACATTTTGCCGCCCAGATCTTTATAATCAGCCTGTTTTTCTTTAGGCATAATGGCCAGTATCCGTTTGAACCAAAGTGGCCCTTCTACCAGCATCATAAAGGTCAGAACGACAACTGTTATGAGCGAGATAATAATGCCGCCAATGCGACCAGCCGTATTGAAGACTAAACCAGGCACATCACCAGTGCGGTCTTTTAAGTCGTCGCTGACCTTGTCGACTTGATCCTGCAGGTTATAACGATCAATCAAACGACCCGGTGCTGAACTACTGTCGTTAAGATTCTGAACGGTGCTCGGAATTGTCTTAATAAAATCATTGGTTTGGCGAACCAGCGGCGGTACTACTACGGCGATAAAACCGGTCAGCAATACTAACACCACCAAATAAGCCAAGCCCGTCGCCCGAATTCGGCTTTTAATACGCAAACGACGGCTCAATCCAGACACCGCCGGGTTTAGGGCCAACGCCAAGAAGGCCGAGATAGCAAAAAGGGTTAACTCGTGGGTGATCCGACCAATAAAAACAATTACAAAAAAGGCGGCGATTACCAGAAATATTGTTCGTACAATCGCTTCGGTTGATATGTTGATAGTGACACCGCTGCGTTTAGTAAAAAGTTTCATTCTAATCCTTTTGCTTAAGCTCTTGGTAGTATGATACCAGTTTCTGGCCAACCACCGCTACATCATATTGTTTGACCAGCTGTCTTTGCTCAACATGCAACCGCTGCCGTTCTTTAGGATTATCCAGAATTAAGCGGATTTGTTGAGCCAACTTGATCGGATCATGCGCCGTTACCAGCGAAGCGGGAATACTACCTAGGACGCTGGCATAACCTGGGTTGTCACCGCCCAGCACAACTTCGGCACCAGCCGCCATAGCTTCGATTAGTACAATCCCAAAACTTTCGCCGCCTAAACTGGGGAAAATTGCCAGATTGGCACCGCCCAGCAGAGCTGGCTTGTCGGCCTCGTCTACAAAGCCCTTAAAAGTCACCACGTCCTCTAGGCCATGATGCTTAACCCAGTGCTTCAGGTGGTCGGCTTGCGGGCCTTTGCCACCAATCACAACTTCTAGATCAACCTGCTGGCGTCGAAGTTCAGCAACCGCCTTA
This sequence comes from Patescibacteria group bacterium, assembly GCA_030916945.1. Taxonomy (GTDB): domain Bacteria; phylum Patescibacteriota; class Saccharimonadia; order Saccharimonadales; family JAUPVS01; genus JAUPVS01. Next base: position 5,366 of record JAUPVS010000011.1, on the reverse strand, counting down.
AGTAGCTCCAGACAACCCTTGCGCTCGACCAGCCGTCCTAAAAAGACAATCTGGCGACCAGCTTTGGCCGGTTCATTAGCATGTATTTTAAACAAGGTAGTGTCGACAACGTTCGGTAAAACCGTCGATTCAATGCCTAGTTGACGAGCAAAGCTTTGGGCTGGCACCGATACGCTCCAGATTTGCTGTAAGCGCTTTGTGGTTCGTCGCGTCCACCAAGCAAGGCCGCGGGCACCCCAGGCTTGCAGGCGCTTGTAGGGCAAAATGTGGAAGGTTCCAACCAGCACAGTTTTAGACGGGGCATACTTAATAATTTTTCCGGCTAGGAAGGGGCTATACGGCATCTGGACGTGTAGAACATCAAAGGCTTCTTTCTTTAGAAATTGCCGAATAGCATGTGACGACCCGGGCCGTGGCATGGTCATTTTATTACCGTTAAAGCGAACGGCTACATTCTGGCTTAGGCTGTGTACCTTACTTATGTCGGTGCGCTTGGTCTGACCAACCAGATAATGAACATCATGGCCCTGTTTAGCGAGCCAGTCACCCAAAGTTAGTATGTATTGCTGAACGCCGTCCAATGAGTCCAGGCCATCGTCGAGCACAAAGCCAATTTTCAACGCTTGGCGCCTTTCTTAATAACTCGGTACAACTTTTCATAATGGTCGACTACCTTAGGGTAATCATATTGCTTAACATTTTGTTCGGCCCAGTCGAGCCAGGTTTGGCGCAAACCGACGTCATCCAAAAAGACGTCCAAGCGACGCGAAAACTCTTTGGTGTGTTTAGGGTTAACCAGTGATAGTCGTCCAGTACCATTCAGCACGCCGGCGTAACCCACGTTGTCGCCAGCAATCGTAACCGTACCGCTGGCCATGGCTTCGAGCAGGACAATACCAAAACTTTCGCCATAAAGCGCCGGCGAACAGAATACCGAAGCGTTATGGAGTAGGGTTAGTTTTTTGGCTTCACTGACATAGCCCATAAAGGTGACTCGGGGGATGTCATTATCGTCAATATATGACTGCAAGCTGTCTTTTAGATCACCATCGCCAACCAGCTGCAGGCTGATGTCAGAACGGTGTTTAGCAAGTTCGGCATAAGCCTTAATTAAGTAAATGACACCTTTGCGCTTTTCGAGGCGACCAATATAAAGAATCTTCTTTTGAGCTGGAGCCTTGGTTTGGGGCTTAAACGCATACTTATTTAAATCGATCCCGTTAGGAATAATATTAACGTTACGGCCCGTCCGTTCACGCACAAAAATAGCGGCGGCGTCGGATACGGCTGTTAGCTCAGTTAACTTGGTAAAGATCGATTTAGAGTAGGGAATACGCACCGTCTCGATAGTCCGAGCGAACGGTGTTTCGGGATGAATGGCATGGAAAGTAGCGATAATTGGGCAAGACGCCTTAGCAACGATTTGCGCTCCCAAAAAGGGAACTTCTGGCTCATGGATGTGCAACAGGTCAAAGCCTTCGCTAGCTAAAATGTCATCGACTTCATCCTTCTTGAGGCTGGCGCCTAGCTCGAGCGAGGTCTTAATTGGTGTTTTAACTTTTGTAGAATTACCAATAAAGATAACCTTAACATTGCCGATCTTGCCCGGTTTATGTTTGCGTGGTTTGGGCGTAAGAATAGTTACGTTATGGCCGCGCTTTTGCAGTTCGGCCGCCTGTGCCAAGACATGTTCTTGAACACCACCACCGCGGTCGATATCGTAGGGGCAAACTATCCCGATTTTCATCTTATGCTTAGTATAACATGTTGATTCTGTACTTACTTTTTAGAAAGAATGCGGCGGATTTGCGGCGGCAACAGGGGAGCCGCAGTCTTGATATCGGCAATAACGCTAGGCGCATGGCTGTCCATTTTAGAGAAACACTGGTGGTACTCGCTAAAAATTATGCGCAGGTGTTGCTCGACCATATGTTGATCAAAGTACTGGTCGGCCTTAACGCCAATGTGCCAAAGTGGCAAGTTGATCTGCTGCGTACAGTTATTGACGGCCAAAAATTGCTGCGACGTATACATATAAGTTCGGATTTCGTTGCAGTGCCATAGGTAAATTTCGTAATCCATGGTGCGCTTGTGGTCTTCTTTACTAAGATTAGAGAATTTTACCTGAGCATTATTAGTTTTGGCGTAAGCAGCTCGCAGAACTAAGGGGTTAAGAGCAATATTCTTAAACAAGAAAGCCGGCAAGCGGTGACTAAAGAACCCGGCCAGACTTCTGTAAAACCAGTAGCGTGGCTTGCTAAAGGCAAAATCCTCGCGGTGCGAGAAGCCAACCACACTAATTAGTAAGTCAACCTTATCGACTAAGTCGGGGTAACGTTGCAACATGCGGGTGACAACAATAAAACCAAAAGACAGGCCAGCAATACTGACTTTTTGGCGTTTGTAGCGCAGTTTAATAAAAGAGGCGAGGTAATCGGCCAGGGCGTCAATGGTGGGCTTTTGGCCAATTTTGTAAAAGCTATCCATACCGCCAAAGCCGGGCAGATCAGGCACGGTGACACCACCATAACGGTTTAAATCCTGAATCACTCCCCACCAGCGCTCCAGGCTAGAGTGGTGACCATAAACAAACAAAATTTCGCGCTTGCGGCCGGCTGGAGGCGGCATGCGTAACATCCGACCGTTCAAGCCGTTCATATTAAGCGGTTGAATGTAGTCGGCTACATTCTTTGGTTCTGTCTTTGCCATTCTTATCTGTTATTCTACCAGAAAGCCAGGCTTTGGGCTATACTAAACAAAGTGAAAACCAAAAAAGTAAAGCGCAGCAAAGTCATTACCACACTAGTGGTTATTATCGCTTTTGCCGTCGCTGGCGGGCTGTATTGGCGCAACAATAACCTAGAGATTGTGAAGGATGAACCCAAGCCCGTTAACGCCACTACCAGCACACCAACCGAATCACCACAACCGGCCTTTAATAAGGCCAAGTACTCGTTGACCGACCCGAATAGTTTTTGGGTGGTGGTCAACAAGCGTCGGCCGTTGCCAGCTGGCTTTGAACCGGCCGACTTAGTGCCACCGGGTGTTCCCACCAGACTTAGTGCCGGTGCCCCCGAAATGCAGGTGCGCACCCTACCGGCGTACGCCATGAAAAAAATGTTTGACGCCGCCCAAAGCCAAGCCAGTCTTAAGCTTATGCTGGTTAGCGGCTATCGCTCCGAAGGCGTCCAGCGCTCGCTTTACGCGTCATACGTTGCCCAAAAAGGACAAGCTGCCGCCGACTTAGATAGCGCCCGGGCTGGCTTTAGCGAACATCAAACCGGGCTGGCCTTTGATGTTGGTGCCACCAGCGGCAAATGTCAGGTCGACCCTTGCTTTGGAGCGCTACCGGAAGGCCAATGGATTGCTGCCAACTCCTACAAATACGGGTTTGTGGTGCGCTACCTACCAGGTAAACAGGCCGTCACTGGCTATATAGCCGAGCCCTGGCACCTACGTTATGTAGGTGAAGAATTGGCCACCGAGGTTTATCGTAGCGGTTTAACTTTAGAAGAGTTCTTTGGCCTGCCGGCCGCGCCCGATTATCAATAAACTAGCGCCGGGTGACGCGCCACTGCCAGGTTGGTTCGACGAAGGGCTGACTCAGGACAACCGGGACACTGACCTGCCCGTATGGTGTTTGAGCAGTAACTGTACCGGCCTCAGCACCGGCCACTTGAGGAATCTTTAACTGGTTAACGTTAACTTTTAAGTTGGCTTTGCTGCCACGCCAATTCATAACAATAGTGTCTTGAGCGGTGACAGCTTGAACCTGTCCACCCCACGGCAAGTCATAACGCCCAACCACAGTTCCTTTGGCAACTACCGTGGTAGAGGTAAACCCACGGTAAAAACTATCCAGCAAAGGCAGTGCGTTATTTATGGCTTGCCCGCGGCTAGGCGCACCGAGGATGGCACCAACTGTGGTAACTTTTTGACCATCACTTAAGCTGCGCTCGGCGGCAAACACAAAACAACCACCGGCTTGATCGGTATTACCAGTTTTAATACCGATAATTCCGGCCTGGCCAAGTAGGTAGTTGGTGTTGGTAATCAGCCCAGACACCGGTATTTCGGCTGACTTTTGGGCAACGATTTCTTTTATAACTGGGTTGGCTAGTGCGGCCTGGCCCAGTAGGACAATATCGTGCGCCGTACTAACCGTTTCTGGCAATAAACCACCGGCATCACCGGCAAAAGTACTCTGCGACATTCCTAACGACTTGGCAATCTGGTTAGCCGCCAGATGATATTCGGCCATCGAACCGTAGGCCCAAATCGCCAAAGTGTCGGCCATGTTGTTTCCGGATGGAATCAGCACGGCCTGCAAGGCTTGATACTGGCTAAGCGGCTGGCCCGGAACAACCTTGACCACCGAACCGTCTTGGCTGATGTACTTATTGTAGATGTCGACATCGGCTGCCGTGATCGGTATATTCGGTCCAGTTTGACCGGTTTGTAAGGGGTACTTCTTTAGTACCGCAAGAGCCAACATCAGTTTTGTAACACTGGCCGTTGGCACTGGCTGTTGGCTCGCGGTCTGCGCCATGACACCCTGGCCGGTAACACCGATGGCTGCCTGGCCCTGGGCTGGCCAACTTAGGGCCACCTGTTCAGCCGTAGTCGCCGGCGTTAAAGCTCGACCATCAACTTTAGGCAAGGGGCGAGCATAGGCTCCATAAGTCAATAAAGACATTAGCAACAAAACTACCACCAGCAAGTACAGCCCGCGCCGGATTTTTTTGAAACGATGACGTGCCCGTCGCTCGGCCCGGACTTTGTCATACTGACGTGGATCACGGATATTCATCTTGTTATTAAGTATATAGCATGAGCGCTTACAAGTAGATTTATGCTGCCGTATCTGGTACAATCTACCCCTGTACACGCCAATGGGATGTCGCCAAGTGGTAAGGCACCGGTTTTTGGTACCGGCATTCGGGGGTTCGAATCCCTCCATCCCAGCCATATAATTATTAGCGATTTTGTATCTGTTATTTGGGTTTGGTTATTTCGAATACTGTGTAACAATTCTTTCATTTGTAAAATCCTTACCTGTTAAGTTGGTTCGAATCCTATCTCCCGTTAACCATATTTACTATTGGTGCAACTATTTTATGAATGATCTGGAAGCCTGAGTAGCAGCAATCAAATCTCAAAACATAAAGGTTGAAGTTAATAAGGCATGGAAAACAAGCCTAACCTGAAGACTTAGTATTGAGTTGATGATATATTTTGTGGTTGTTCCATGTTTGTATATAAAAGAGCCGACAAACGACTCTTTTATATACTAACGGATGATGAGGCCTTGGTTTATTCGTAACGAAGGGCGTCGATTGGGTCAAGTTTGGCGGCTTTATGAGCGG